>CAZPWU010000446.1:0-2823 GCA_964590325.1 uncultured Anaerolineaceae bacterium
AGAGTCACGAAACAATCACTGTGTTGGGTTTAAAGGGATTATTAACTACTATGGCGCGTTGCTGTAATCCGGTTCCCGGCGATGAAATCGTGGGTTATATCACCCGTGGGCGTGGAGCGACAATCCATCGACAAGATTGTCCGAATGTATTACGTATCCACGAACATGAACGCTTGGTACGGGTTTCATGGGGTGAGGCTAAAAATACCTATCCGGTCTCTGTTCGCATCAAAGCTTATGATCGGGATGGATTGATGCGGGATGTCTCAACATTGGTGGCTAATGAAGGCATAAATTTAGGCCAGATAAAAGCAGATGTCAGCCATGATCAGAGGCTAAATTTAGCCGTTTTTGATTTAATCTTAGAGGTAAAGGATGTCGGACAGTTAACACGAGTCCTGACGCGTTTGGAAGCTCTTCCGAATGTTATGGAAGTACACCGTGTAAGACCGGGATAATATACAGGCGTGGTATAATTCAGCCCCGAAATTGGCAGGATTGGTTTAGATAGCCTTTTCTGATCATTGCCGGAGAGTTAGCCTTGTCGGAACTACTCAGCGTATCTGAAGCGCTCCAACAATTATTAGGGGAGTTTCAACCAGTAGATGCTTACCAGACACCGCTGGTAAGCGCTGCCGGAAGAGTTCTAGCAGAAGAAATTAATGCAACTATCGATCTACCGCCTTTTACTAACTCAAGTATGGATGGATTTGCTGTTTATGCCGAGGACGTGATCGATGCAAATCCGCAAAAGCCCATCATACTCGAAGTGATTGAGGATATACCTGCTGGTCAGGTAGCTCACGGGAGAACGCGAAATGGCCAGACAGCACGAATTATGACCGGAGCGTCGCTCCCAGGTGACGCGGATGCCGTTGTTCCGGTAGAAAATACAGACTTTAACTATAGACAGCCTGGATTACCAGCACCTTCCCGGGTAAAGGTTTTTCATTCTGTGATAAAGGGGGAAAATATCCGGTGGCAAGGTCAAGATATTCTGGCAGGTACACCAATTTTAACACCGGGTGTTCGGCTGCGCCCACAAGATATTGGTTTACTCGCAATGATGGGGATCGAACAGGTTAATATTTTTCGAAAGCCAAGGATTGCGATCTTATCGACAGGTGATGAGTTAATCCCGGTCAATGAACCGCTTCAGCCTGGAAAGATTCATGATGCCAATGCCGATATGCTATCTGCCCTGGTTACATTATATGGTGCAGAACGAATAAACCTTGGTATTGCATCAGATCACTTTTCATCTATTAAATCATGTTTAGATCGCGCGGTTGCCGAAAGGGTTGATCTGATCCTGTCTTCCGCTGGTGTCAGTGTAGGCGCTTTTGATTATGTGCGTAGCGTTGTTGAAAAATACGGGCAAATTAACTTCTGGCGAGTTAATGTGCGCCCCGGAAAACCTTTGGCTTATGGGCGTTACCAAAATATACCTTTGATCGGTTTACCTGGTAACCCGGTATCAGCTTTTGTCGGTTTTGAGGTTTTCGTCCATCCGGTGGTACTTAAGCTATCAGGAATATCTAATTGGACTCGACCTTCCCGCAAAGTGCAATTATTAGAATCGATCGAGTCAGACGGGCGTGAGAGTTATCTAAGAGCGAGAGTTATAAACCAGGATGGTCATCTACAAGCAAGGCTGACTGGGCATCAAGGCTCAGGAAACCTACTTTCAATTGTGCAAGCGAATGCTTTGCTGATTATACCAAGTGAGGTAAAATCACTGCCTGTTGGAACCGAGGTGGATGCCTGGATATATAATGATATGGGTAATTATTAAATATATTTTTAGAGGTTACACAGTTTAGCTAGTATATTAGTTTAAGTAAAATCTTTTTCCTGTTGAGGAGGATGACATGCCCCGAATTCGCTGCCATTACGCTGATTGTGTATTCCTCGATGATGGCTATTGTGGCGCAGCTGCGGTGGAACTCGATCCCGACGTGGGATGTATGACCTATTCCCGTGCCGATGATATAGAAGTTGATAAGGAATGGGAAGATGAGGAAGACGAATTAGAAGAATGGGATGAACTAGAGGTTGACGAAGAAGAGGACGATCTTTGGGTGGATGATGAAGAGTTTTAATGATTAGGTAGACATCGTATCACAGTACAATTTTTGGGATAAGGTCGTGCCTGACGAGTGCTTATTTATAAGACATAATTTTATGGTTTAGGTCTAACATCTTGAGAATACATAAGCTCTGATAACCTACTAAGATATAAGTCGAAAGCCTTCCTGATGTGGAGGCTTTCTTTATTAAGGATAAGATATGGATGCCATTGTGATGGGCAATGTTACGCTCGATATTCTGTGCTATACAGTCGAAGATGTGCCTCGCTTTGAGTCGATTGCATTTGACCGGGCGGTGATAGGTCCAGGGGGATGCGGATCTAATGTAGCGATCGGCCTATGTATGCTAGGGGTTCCTACAGCTCTTGTAGCCCGTATCGGCACGGATGACGCCTATGCCTTGGTAGAAAGATATTGGGAGCGTGTCGGACTGGATATCCGATATATCCGTAGGGATCCGTCAAGTTCAATTGCAGTGAGCGTGGGTCTTATTGACCGACAGGCTCAACCCCGTTTCGTCCATACTCCGGGTGCTAATGCCAAGTTATCTGTAGATGATCTTGACCTAAAGGTCTTAACATCTGAGGGGGCCCGTTTACTTCATATCGCTGGTTATTTCGTACTGCCAGGATTATTAGATACCCGGCTTGTTGATACGCTTAAAACTGCACAATCCTATGGATTAATCACAACCCTCGACGTAGTAAACTCCCCTCGGATGGAGATCCCTGAT
>CAZPWU010000447.1:0-2823 GCA_964590325.1 uncultured Anaerolineaceae bacterium
AAATCGATCCATTAAGTCTCTGCGCGATTATCTTACTGCGCGAGCCGTTTTAGATGGATCATCCGGTCGCCCACTGACCTCTTTACCATTGTTCGCCCGCCACGATCGTGGCGCAGGTAAGAAGATCAAGCCGATAACCACGACAACCGGTCGGAATATTGTTGCGCAACGCGTACGCGAAGCCTTGGGCCCGACAGCCGTTGGAACAATCACTCCCCATTCCTTCCGTCATTACTTCGTTACCAGAGTATTAAGTGCTTCGGGTAATCTTAAGCTTGCCCAAGAGCTGGCCCGTCACCGGAATATTGCTGTAACCCAACGATATGCACACTTATCCGACGATGAGTTGGACCAGGGATATTGGGAAGTGTTTGAACGTAAATAGGATAAACCTCTTATGAGATAATGGGGTGTGTAAAATACTTACTAATCATCCTCTTTTAGTTGAATTAGCACCCCTTCAGATGGGATATAGCGTTCAGGAGAGAGAATAACACTGCTCTCCCCGGCTCCGCCGCGGATGTCCTCGATGTTTTTTGTGCCCAACGCATTAAGCTCGTATTGCCAGCTTGTTAGACGATCTCGTTCTTTAGTAGACAAGGCATAATAATTGGCTAATCCTAAAATGTGAGAAGCCAGCAGCTTGAGCACCTGTTGACTTAAGTCGGAACTACTTTTAAACAAATGCCAGGTAGCTTGTGTTTCAATATGATGTATGAAGTCCTGGGCAGCCATCGTGCGCTGGATATCTTGTTTCAAGAATAACACCGGTAATCGTCCGACTCGGCGAGAATACAACCACTCTAGGCCAATAGGGGCGCGAATATCACTGCCGAGCAATAACAAGTGAACATCCGCATCTGTGACAGCTTCCGGGTTAACCGGTTCACCTGTGTGGGGCGATTGAATGATCCGCCAGCCCAAAGTGACAGGGATCTCTACTACGGCTTTGCTCAATGCCTCCCGTTCAGGCACCAGGTCTCCTGCAGCAGATATGTAAAGTAGAATTTTGTCGACCATGTTGTCTTACCTTTTATTAAAGAAATATTTCACCGAATATTATCACCATTCTGATAATCATAAAACAATAAAGTTAAGCTTGCTCTCAACCAACAGCTTGACTAAATAGACTTGTTTTGGTATTTTCTATGATATCCGACACTTTTAAATAAATATAGTCAGGAGAACTCAAAATGCAAATTCCTGAAAAAATGAGGTCGATGGTTTTAAAGGCTGCCAGGCAGCCATTAATCATGATGGAATTGCCTGTTCCAGAACCTGCTCCAGATCAGGTTCTGTTACGTATTCACACATGTGGTGTTTGCCACACCGATTTACATATTATAGAGGGTGAGCTAACCAAACCCAAGCTACCTCTCGTCCTCGGACACCAAATTGTCGGTATTATTGTCAAGATCGGCGAAAACGTAAAACGTTTTAAGACCGGAGACCGTATTGGGATACCCTGGCTTGGTTACACAGATGGTACCTGCCGATATTGCCGGCGAGGCCAGGAAAATCTATGCGACCATCCACTGTTTACTGGCTATACCATCGATGGTGGATTCGCTGAGTATACGGTCGCCGATCAAAGGTATTGTTTCCACCTTCCGGAAGCGTACAGCGATATTAAGGCTGCACCCCTACTTTGCGCTGGGTTAATCGGTTATCGTACTTATCGCCTGGCAGGAGAAAACATCGAACGACTGGGTATTTATGGGTTTGGTGCCGCCGCCCATATAATCGCCCAGATAGCGAAACATGAAGGAAAAAGCATATATGCATTCACCAAACCAGGCGACACTCAAGCACAAGAGTTCGCGCGTCAGCTTGGTGCAATCTGGACAGGCGATTCAACGGAACAGCCACCCGAAAAATTGGACGCAGCATTGATTTTTGCACCGGTCGGGTCTCTTATTGTTGAAGCATTAAAAGCAACTGTTAAAGGCGGTACAGTCGTCAGCGGTGGCATCCACATGAGCGATATCCCTACATTCCCTTATCATTTGCTGTGGGAAGAAAGAGTCATCCGCTCGGTCGCTAACCTAACCCGGCAAGATGGCGAGGAATTTCTCACGGTTGCCCCCAAGGTGCCTGTTAAAACTGACGTCCACACCTTCTCGTTAGAGCAAGCCAATGAGGCTTTAGACCATCTTCGCCACGGGCAAATCCGAGGTGCAGTGGTATTAGAGATCAAGAATTAAGGGACTCGTGGATCCAACAGTTTCGCAAGAACACAGACCCTTAACACTTTCATTAACAACAGGTCTGGGTTTATTTCTCCTATCTCTAGCCACATTAACCTTTGAGATAGATTTAACGCGGCTATTTTCAGTCACTCAGTTTTACCATTTTGCCTTCATGATCGTCAGTGTGGCTCTCTTAGGATTCGGAGCCAGTGGAACTGTGCTGACGATCCTGTCGTCGAATACCCGGTTTTATACAACCTCTCCAGTCAGGTATCAATATAGATTAGCCTGGCTGGCTTTATTAACTGGGCTGTGTATCCTCGGTTCTTATTTACTCACAAATTGGGTACCATTTGATTCTTTCAGTATCGCCTGGGACCGTAAACAATCCATCATACTGATTATCCATTATATGGCTTTGGCCTTACCGTTTTTCTTCAGCGGTATGAGTGTAGGCTTTTTGCTTGCACTCTATCCAGAAAAATCTGGCCTGCTTTATTCAATAAACCTAATCGGATCGGCACTGGGCTGTATCATAGCACTCATCGCACCCTCCAGCTTGGGTGGAGAAGGAACTCTCGTATTAAGTGCTGGTTTAGCGTCAGCAGCGTCAGTGATCTTTACGATCAAAGCC
>CAZPWU010000448.1:0-2818 GCA_964590325.1 uncultured Anaerolineaceae bacterium
CTGTAGAGCGATAATATTCCAAAAGAATCGATCTCGAGTTTCGAGGCCAATTTCACGCCAGGATTATACCACGTCGAAAATAACGGCGCTTTGGTAATTTTCGGGGTGGATCATCGTATATAGGGGTGTCATATACGACCCTTTCAACGGAAAAACCCAGAGATCCAAAATAACTCTCAATTTACTCGTATAGCTTCCTGTGATACACCGATCCCTTCGAAGAGATCATTTTCGCGAAGGCGCGGAGGGGGTGGTGGATAAGCGCGCGTAAATTGTTCTTTATCGCCGATTAAACCCATTATCCACCTCAGGGGTCCCATTCGAGGTGAGCCGCCGCCTAACTGGCTGGCATGGCAGGCTGTTGCAGCATCCTTACGATCGGCAACGCTGTGATAGTTAATCTGGGTATGGATTGGAAAATCGTCCTCTCTAACCAAAGAAGCCAGGTCGATATCTCCATTGCGACCGAAATGGTGTGGATCTCTGCCTACCAGGGATAAAATACTCACTGCAAACCGTAAGAAACGTCTTGAGATGACATGGAAGTACAACCGTTGAGGCTGGTAAGGTGGCAGATCGTCAGTAAAACTGGTATCCCCAGCCAGGCTAAAGGCGCGCACCGTAGCATTGTGGATAGCAATATGGTCGGGGTGTTTATAACCACCGATTGGATCGAAGGTAATCACTACCTGAGGGCACAGCAGTCGAATGTAGTGGGCAACGCGAGCTGCGACATCATCCACGTATGCAGCAGCCAGGGCCTGTGGATGATAATTATCCGGCGAGCCTGACATACCCGAATCTCTGTAATCTAAAAAATGCACGCCAGCCAGGCCCAATTTCCCGGCGGCACAGCGCAGCTCAGATTCACGGCGTTCAGCGATGGAACGATATCCCTTGAGGAGTTCGGGATCAATATCCCCGGCCTCCCCACGCGTGGCACATACCAGATGCACCGCCACCCCGCGTGCAGCGTACAGTGCCAGAGTGCCACCCATCCCAAAGGTTTCATCATCTGGATGAGCCAGGACAGCCAGAAGTGTCAGTCGGTTTTTCGGACCAACTTCGTTCATACTTCTTATTATAACTTCACGGTGCATGTTTATAATTTTCTGAAATATCAGTAAACCGGTAAACCAGGGTCTACCTCCCTGGCCCAGGCGTTTATGCCACCCTTCAAGTTCTTAACCTTGCGGAAGCCGGCGCTTACCAGTAAATCTAACGCTCGGGCTGAACGGGAACCTGACTTACAAAATAAAACGATCTCTTCAGCGCTGTTTAGTTCAGAGAGATGCGCAACTATTTGCCCCAGAGGTATGAGCTGTGCTCCCTCAATACGAGAGATCTCCAGCTCATGAGGCTCACGCACATCGATCAGATGGATCGATTCGCCATTCTTCAAGCGATCAGCCAGCCCACGGGCCGAGATGTCCCATCCACCGCCGACAGTTCCTTCCTCATGGTCATGACCCGGAACACCACAAAAAGCCTCGTAATCGATCGGCTCGGTGATTTCAGGATTCGGACCACAGACTTTACAATTGGGGTTCTTGCGCAGTTTAACGAACTCAAAGGACATGTCCAGGGCGTTGTAAAGCATTAACCGCCCGATAAGCGGTTGTCCAATACCCAGGATAAGCTTGAGGGTTTCAGTGGTCTGGAGTGTACCTATGGTACCAGGCAGCACACCCAGCACACCACCCTCTGCGCATGATGGCACCAGACCCGGTGGTGGGGGCTCAGGGAACAGACAGCGATAGCATGGACCATGACGGGCGTCAAACACGCTGATTTGCCCATCAAAACGGAAGATAGAGCCATATACATTGGGCTTGCCTAGAAATACACATACGTCATTGGTTAAATAGCGGGTAGGAAAATTATCGGTACCATCGATAATAACGTCATAATCCTTGGCGATGTGCATGGCATTATCGGAGGTAAAAGGCTCGTTGTAAACATCGACCTGGATATCGGGATTGATATCCAGCATTCGGTTACGGGCTGACTCAACTTTCAGGGTGTTCAACGTAGACATGCCATGGATCACTTGCCTCTGCAGGTTGGAATACTCAACGATATCGTAATCTACCAGGCCGACACAGCCCACACCTGCTGCTGCCAGGTAAAGTGCGACTGGAGAGCCAAGGCCACCCGTACCAATGACCAGCACAGAAGCCGACTTTAGTTTACGCTGCCCTTCCAATCCCACTTCAGGGATCAACAGGTGACGGGAATAGCGTAGGATTTCATCGTGAGATAGATCTGGTAACATAGGAACTTGAGAGTAGATATTTGAGAGTCGAAAGTAGTAACCACTCTCAATTCTCGTCTCCTACTCTCTTCCTCCTGCTATACTTGGAATCAGCATTAACCGATCATTCTCCTGCAGGGGTGTTTCCACTCCCTGCAGGTCTTTTACGTTGTCCTCGTTTAAATACAGGTTGACAAAGGCACGAAACTGGCCTTCACCATTAAAAAGGTGCGGTCGTAAAGATGGGTATAGCGAGGTCAGGTTGTTCATCGCTTCGGCAACAGTCTTTCCTTTAAGGGTGACTTCGCTCTGCCCATTGGTATAGGAACGTAAGGGTGTCGGGATTCGCAAAATTGGCATATTCTATTAACACCCAGCGCGTGCCACCACGCTTTCGCAAGCGGAGGCAGTTGTTATTTCTACAGGGCCAGCCATCTTAAACGGCTGCATGAATTTTTCTACACTGGACTTGTTATCGGCCTCCAGGATCAAGACGAATGTATGTTGACCGTCTAACACAGCATCGCCATGGATGTTTACCCCAAATTTACGAGCGTTTAATGG
>CAZPWU010000449.1:0-2813 GCA_964590325.1 uncultured Anaerolineaceae bacterium
CTGATGGAGCGTCCGGCTGCTGTCGCGTTCAGTTGGTTTCCATTTTTAACATCGGTTGTAGTGTCGTTGGGTGGATTGATCCTCGGGTGGCTCATATATCGTAATGTACAGGAAGGTGCGGTCGATCCTCTACAAAAGACTCTCGGGTGGATTTATACCACGCTAAAGAATAAATATTATTTTGATGAGTTATATGATCTACTCTTTGTCCGCCCCGCGTATTGGATTGCGGATACTTTTACGAACCAATGGCTGGATCAAGGCATAATCGATGGTTTCCTACATGGCGTAGCTCGCGTCGCTTTCAGCATCGGTGGTATCTTCCGCAATTATATTGACAAACCGGTGATCAATGGTTTCGGGGATTTCATTGGCGAAGGCGTAAAGAAGTTCGGAAGACGTTTTCGTGTCATCCAGACCGGTCGTGTACAACAATACATGCTTATGGCTTTGATCGTAGCTTTCGGAACATTATTCTATTATCTGATTTTCGTCGTCAGACCCTAGGAGCTAGCGATGCAATTCATCGTCAATCATTTGCTCATACTCATCTTGTTTACTCCTACGTTTGTAGCTGCGATATTGCTTTTTCTACCACCTGAGGAAAAAACAATATTAAGGTGGGTCGCATTTATTGGGAGTTTGATTCCCCTGGCATTATCGATTGCTCTTTGGTTGCAATTTGATAAAAATACTGGCGGATTCCAATTTGAAGAACAATATACCTGGTATGCAGCCATTAATTCATCTTTCCACCTGGGGGTAGATGGCCTCTCCTTGACAATGGTTTTATTAACTTCGCTATTAACGCCTTTAGCTGTCCTGGCCTCGTACAGTATCACTGATCGAATAAAACCTTACATGATCCTCTTCCTGTTGCTGGAAACAGGAATGTTGGGGGTATTCCTTTCTTTAGATTTGCTGTTATTCTTTGTGTTCTGGGAAATTGGCCTGGTACCGATGTATTTCTTGATCAACCAGTGGGGTAGCGAAAAAGGTGAACGTGAATTGTGGGGCGGGCGTAAGGTTTCAGCACGGACGTATGCTTCTTTTAAATTCATGATCTATACCATGGCGGGCTCTTTAGGTTTACTGTTAGCAATCCAGATGATCGGGGTAGGAGCGGGCACGTTCGATATCCCGAGGCTTTTTAATACCTGGCCAGGTCTTACAGTCCTGAAGAATATTCCGTTGGGTATTCCACTCAGCACTGTCAAAGCAATAGCGTTTTGGGCGTTTGTCATTGCCTTCGCGATCAAGGTACCCGTATGGCCTTTCCATACCTGGTTACCTGATGCACATACAGAAGCACCCACAGCTGGCTCGATGATTCTGGCAGGCGTACTCCTTAAACTGGGCGCTTACGGTTTTCTGCGGTTGGTACTACCTCTATATCCGAGAGAAGCCCACCAATATGCAGGAATACTGGCTTTTCTAGCGACCATGGCGATCATTTTCGGCGCGTTCGCTGCATACGGTCAAGATGATTTTAAACGGTTAGTCGCCTATTCATCAGTTAACCACATGGGTTTTGTGGTATTGGGAATAGCCGCAGCTGCCTATGCTACAAACTCATTGGATGCCGGTGCTGCATTGAATGGGGCAGTATTACAAATGTTCAACCATGGTCTTTCGGCGGCAGGGATGTTCTTCCTGGTCGGGGTGATATACGAACGGACACATACCCGTGACTTAAATGCCTTTGGTGGATTATTCCCATTAGTCCCAATATATGGCGGTATATTAATATTCACCTCCTTAGGCTCTTTAGGTTTTCCAGGTCTGGCGGGTTTTATCTCGGAGTTCCTGGTAGTTAGAGGGTCCTGGCCTGTCTTCACTTTGTATACAGCATTGGGTATGATCGGATTATTCTTTACCGGGGCTTATGTGCTTAAAGCTCTTAAAAAGGTACTCCATGGTCCTTTAAATGATCAGTGGGTCGGTCATCTCACCGAAATTAATACCCGCGAGATCGTGGTCATTGCTCCATTAATGGTTCTTATGTTGTGGATCGGTGTCTGGCCTGCCTGGATACTGAATGTCATCAATAATGCGATAAAGGCCTTCTTGGGTTGAAAGGGTAAATCATGCATTTTCCAATATTAAGCATCATCGTCTTTACCCCGCTCGTAGCAGGATTGATCATCCTGATGGTGCCAGGCGAACGTAAAAGAGATATCCGGGTCATAGCATTGGCTGCCTCAATCATCGCATTGCTGCTGTCAACCTGGGTGTACTTCAGCTATGATATCTCGCAAGGGGGTTATCAATTCATGGAGAAATATTCTTGGCTGCCAGCCTTGGGTGTTTCTTATCACGTTGGGGTCGATGGGATGAATGCCCCACTGGTCCTGCTGACGGGTGTGGTCATGTTTACCGGCGTATTAATATCTTGGGGTATTGACGATCGCCCACGAGAATTCTTTGCATTTTTATTCATCCTGGCAACCGGTGTGTTCGGCGTCTTTGTCTCCCAAGATTTATTTATGCTGCTCTTCTTCTACGAGATAGCTGTCTTTCCAATGTATCTATTGATCTCCATTTGGGGATGGATAAAAACCCGTGAATATGCAGCCATGAAGCTGACCCTTTACCTATTTATTGGGTCTGTCATATCTCTGGTCGGAGCGCTAGCTATTTATTTTGCGGCTGGACAGAATACCTTTGATATGTTAAAGATCTCTCAAGCGCAGCAGAATGGTGTATTAAACTTCACGATAAATGTACCCTTCCTGGGTCTGCAGCCATTCCAGGTAGTCTGGTTCCCCTTTGTCTTTTTCGGCTTTGCTGTATTAGGGGGCATCTTTCCCTTT
>CAZPWU010000450.1:0-2811 GCA_964590325.1 uncultured Anaerolineaceae bacterium
TAGAGGACCCCGTAAGTAGCATACACCTCACACAAGCTCTGGCCGTTCAATAACGCCTGGCGCGAGGCTGATTCTTTGTCCGCCTTTTCCAGGGCCAGCACCAACACATCTTTTTCCACCTGGCGTGGGAGGACCGCTATCCCGTCAAAATCGGCAAAGACCAGCTCGCCTGGATGCACCAGCACCTCGCCGCAGCGCACGGGCACATCATAGGTCATGACACGGGCACGGCCTTTGCTATCCAGCGGCCGGATGCCGGCGTAGTAGACCGGGAACCCCATTTCGATGATGCGCACGCAGTCCCGAATCTGGCTGTCGCAGACACACCCTACCGCGCCGTTGCGCTTGGCAACCGTGGACATCAGCTCACCCCAGGGCGCGTTGGTACCGCTAAAATCGGTGGAATGGATCACCACATCACCAGGTCTCAACGAATCCATGGCCTCCAGCTCCAACCCATAGGGGTCATCTTCGACGACATAGTCGGTGTCCATCCACCGGATCGTCCGGGCGCGGCCCACAAACCCACAGTTACGGATATCGGGCAAGAGCGGCCGGATGCGTTGGTGCATGGCCTGTCCTCGGAACCCGAGTGTATCGAGAATGTCACATACAGCCGCTACATATAATTTTTCTTTGACAAAGCGAAAGATCTCTTCATCCGTATCAAACATGCTAAACTCTCCTGATCGGCCTTACAGCACCCGGAACTTTGCTACCATCTCTTCGTCAACCTCCACGCCCAGCCCGGGCCCATCCGGCACGGGGATATACCCATCCACCATTTCAATTTTATTGCGGCACAGGTGGTTCAGCAACGAGGCCGACGAGACGTTGAACTCCAGGTATAGAGAATTCATCAAGTAGGCATTAAGGTGAAGCGAAGCTGCTTTGAGCAAGTCTGTGAGCCAGGCATGCGGGACGCAATCGATCTCCCTGCGCTGGGCCATGTCGGCGACCTGTTTACCGACCGTCAGCCCACCGCAGCGCGATAGATCCGGTTGAAGCGTATCCACGTGACCCTCGACAGCCAGTCGCTCAAACTCTGGGAAGCCGGATAGCTGTTCCCCGGCGGCGATGCGCAGCGTTTGTGCCGCCCGCGCCACCTCGGCATAGCCCAAAAAATTCTCAGGATGGAGGAAATCTTCCAGCCAGAAGACATCGAGCGCTTCCAGGTCGTGAACAATCCTGATCCAATCTTTGAGCGATCGCCCCCGGTAGGGGTCATCGTAGCGAACGCCATACCAACCGCCATCCACCATTAAGTCCACGTCAGGCCCGGCCTCCTGCCGCGCCGCCTTCACCAGGTGGATATCCAGATCGAGGTCATACCCGAAAGCGCCCCAGCCGAACTTGATCGCCCGGAAGCCCTGCGCAAGATAGTCGGCGACAGCCTGCTTCATCGCGTCTGGGGTCAGTCGAAAGAGTGTGGAAGCATAGGCTTTGACACGCTCGCGGTACCTGGCACCCAGCAATTTGCACACGGGCTGCCCGAAGGCCTTTCCGGCGATATCCCACAGGGCAATGTCAACTCCCGAGATCATGTGTATCCCTGCCCCCTGTCGACCGTAGTAGGCCAGGTAGCGGTACATCTTCTGCCAGAGCCGCTCCCGCTCGAGGGGATCCTCTCCAATCAGCGCCTGCCGGATAGACTCGAACCCGATTTGCCCCCCACTGGGCGCCTCCACGATGCTCTTACCGACATGGGGTTGCGTCTCGATATCCGACCAACCGACGATCCCTTCATCGGTGGTGATCTTCAGCAAGGAAACAAACCGCACCCCATGAGCTTCAACGGCGACAGAGGGATCGGGATAATCCTTGCCGGTATCCAAAACCATGGCTTCAACATTGGTGATCTTCATAAGGATGCTCAAAACACAAAGGATATTTTCAAGGCACGGTCGTGCCCGTTTTCCGCCAGATCGAGCGCCTGGCGATATTCCTCGATAGGAAAACGGTGGGTGATCAGCTCGGAGAGACCTAACCGTGGGTCTGAGAGCATCCGCACGGCCTCGTCGAAGCGGTCCTGGTCATTGCAGGAGCCAATGATCTCCAGCTCTTTAAGATGCACCATGAATAAGTCGACGGGCGTCTCGCCTGGAATGGCAGAGAAAATGACCAGGCGACCCTTAGGTTTCAGGCAGTGTAGCCCGTCTAAAAATGCTTGCTGGCTGCCTACGGCCAGGACTGCGGCGTCATATCCCGCGCCACCCACTGCGTCCCTCATCACCTTCAAAGGGTCGGCCTCTTTTAGGGTGTTCAGCCTCACCGCTTGTCTGGCAAACGACAGGCGGAAGTCATACCAACCGGCGAGGACAAGCTTCGACAGATCGAGTGGTACAGCCAGGCGGGCGATCATCAACCCAAACGGCCCATCCCCAATGACCAGCAACGCCTTGCCCGGCAACAACCTGGCCTGCGCCAGGGCCTCCAGGCACACGCTTACCGGCTCTGCCAGCGAGGCCAGCGAGAAATCCACCCAATCGGGGATGTGCCGTACACGGTCTTCGCGTGCCACGTAATACTCAGCGAACGTCCCCGGCAGGTTGATACCAAAATGCCTCATGTTCTGGCAAAGATGACCCATACCATCCCGGCAGGGAGGGCAGTCTCCACAGGGGTGAACAGGATGAGTCGCCACCCGGTCGCCAAGGTGGAACCCTTTAACCGCCGCCCCTATCGCTGCGACAGTCCCCGCCGCTTCGTGACCGATAACCACCGGCAGGCGGATGCCGAACGGGTTCGCACGGATATCGGTCAAATCCGAGGTGCAGATGGTGGAGGCACCCGTCTTGATGAGCAACTCGT
>CAZPWU010000451.1:0-2808 GCA_964590325.1 uncultured Anaerolineaceae bacterium
TTGTATCTCGGCAGGAATGGTTCGAAGTTGTGCGCCAGTTTCTCAGTGAGCGGCTCAGCGTAGGGGACTATAGGGACCGGGCCAATCTCGATGGTCGTTTCAGGGTAAATTGGGCGCATCAGCCAGTTCTTACCTTTTGTGATCGCCATCGCGCATGCATTTGGGGGATGGCAATGGATAACCGACACAATATCTGGCCGTTTATTGAAGAAGGTAAGGTACATTGGCGTCTCTCCCGTCGGACGGTGCTTACCCTCCACCACCTTACCGTCGAGGTTGATGAAGACCACATCCTCGGACCGGAGATCGCTCTTGTTCACTTGCGTCGGTGTGATGAGGATCAGGTCGGGCTCCAGCCTCCAGGCCAGGTTACCGCCCTGGCTGGTCACGTATATATTCCGGGCTAGCCTACCGCAGACTTCGACAAATGCTCTAACCTCACTGGCGTATTTATCAAGTAGTATCATTTCTCATCTCCTCAATCTGTGCACAGGTATAAATAAATCCGGGTTTCTAGGATTTACCGTGGAAAGGGTCGTATACTGTGCTTTTGTATGGGCGGAACACTTTAGTCCCTAAAGCATAGATGAGTGGGATTCGCCCGTGAACGATTTTCTAGCCGCCTGTCGTAGTGCGAATGCTACGCCCTTACCGCATTACACCTTTCTTTATACTCAGGAATAGGTCATAGGCCTGTTGAGGGGTGGCTTTTTCATGGATCAACACCTGCAGCGCTCGGGCCATGCCCACGGGGCACTCGTTCTGCCAGATGTTGCGTCCCAGGTTGACGCCTATGGCTCCACGCTGCATGCCATCATACACGAACTGCAAAACTTCGAGCTCAGAGTCGGTCTTGGGTCCACCCGCAATCACCACCGGCACCGGGCAGCCACCAGTGACTTTCTCGAAATTTTCACAATAATAGGTTTTAACCACCCTGGCGCCGAATTCGGCGCAAATGCGGCAAGCCAACGCTAGAAAGCGGGCATCCATTTTATCCTTCAATTCCCGACCGACCGCTGTTACAGCCATCACCGGGATACCGTACACCGTGCAGTCGTTTACCAGCCGGGAGAGGGCCATCAATGTCTGATGTTCGTAGTCGCTGCCAACGTAAACCGAGATGCCAACGGCGGCCGCATTCACGCGGATGATATCGTCAACCGCAGTGGTCACTTCCTCATTAGCCAGGTCATTGCCGACCATGCTATTACCGCCGGAAACCCGCAATATCAGTGCGGGATTCATAGCAGGATCGATGACGGCACGCAATACACCGCGAGTCACAAAGAGCGCGTCCACATAAGGTAACAGCGGCTCAACGGTCTTACCCGGCTGCTCCAGGCAGTGCGTTGGCCCCTGGAAGTAGCCGTGGTCCATCGCCAGATAGAAACAGTGCCCATCCGGTTTGATAGTCTTCGACAGCCGATTGGCCATTCCCCAATCCATATTGCCGTTCATACTTACTCTCCTTTGTTTGTTTTTATGAAATATAGTATTACGCGTTCAGCCATCAACTTGATAGCTGCGCCGGGCGGACGATCAGGTATCCTTTTTGAATCAGCCAGTGGTGAAACTCATAGGTGGTGTGAATGCAGTTGCTCTTGCATATATTGCGGATATGCTCGTACTCTTTTGAATCCGCTGGCGCAGCATCTAAAAGAACCTGGATGGGGCATGGGAGGTCTTTGCAGAACTCGCGCCGTTGATATTCGATGTATCCTTCAAGCGTCACGTTTTATCTCCTTCAACTTGAAATCTTAGTCATTCGGGCAATTTCTTCGTCCGTAAAAACATCGTTTTCATCCGTGCTGCGAGTGGAGAACTCCGAAACTACCAACATACGCTTAGATCGCCTTCGATGCCATGACAAGATAGGTCATCAATTTGCTTATCCATACGAAGGTGTTCCTCTATATTGTAAAGGAATACTGGGGGATAATCAATATGATATATCTTGGGTATTTATCCCATATACAGCGGGTGGATTTCGAAAACCGGTTGAGAAGTAATGTCTCCTCTGTAGGACATCTCACGGTATAAGAGCTTGCTCACCGAGCAGGCTTTTCGTTTCGCGTGCAATTGCGTACAATAAGAAGGATAAAAGGATGAAAACCGCCAATGTCGAAAGATAACGCTCAGAAACCATTAGCTCTTGAGGCATATAATACCCTCGCTAAATCGTATGCAGCCAGGGTGGATACCAAGCCTCACAACGCTTACTACGAACGTCCTGCTACATTGTCTTTGCTGCCGGATGTTAAGGGTAAACGAGTCCTTGATGCAGGCTGTGGCCCGGGTGTGTATGCCGAGTGGCTTGTCACCCATGGCGCCGAGGTCGTGGCGATCGATGTCAGCGAAGAAATGGTCCGGTATGCCAAGGAACGCTTGGGCGCAAAGGCTCAAGTCATTCAGGCTGATCTGGGACAACCGCTTAATTTCCTGGCGGGCACCTCCTTCGATCTGGTGCTCAGTGCGCTGGCGTTGGACTATGTGCGAAATTGGGACGTCGTGTTTAGCGAGTTTTTCCGAGTGTTGCGCCCGGGAGGGCACCTGATCTTTTCTGTCAGCCATCCCTTAGTGGACTTTTTTATCCTTCACCCGGAAGGGAACTACTTCGAGACCGAGGCAGTCTCGAACGAGTGGACGGGGTTTGACATTCCAGTGACTGTGCCCACGCACCGCCGGCCGTTGAGCTCGGTGATCAACCCGCTTTTGGAGGCCGGTTTTACATTGGAGAGGCTGCTCGAGCCGATACCGACCGAGCAATTCAAGCAGAATCTTCCGCAGGATTACGCGGAGCTTGTG
>CAZPWU010000452.1:0-2806 GCA_964590325.1 uncultured Anaerolineaceae bacterium
GCTTTCATTGCTTTGGTTCAGCACCCTGTCCTAACTCATGTCTGAACTTCAGAAAAAAGATTGACGGCAAACGAAGGAAAGAGTATCATAAAAGACCCCAGGCTGGTCGGGTGACCGCGGTCCTGCATAAGCAGGGTCGAGGAAAGTCCGCACTCCACAGAGCACGGTGCCGGGTAACACCCGGGGCGGGGGCCGGAGCACGCTCCGGTTACCTGCCAGACCGGGCCACAGAAACAAGCTGCCGGGAGTGAACCAACACTTCCGGTCATGGTGAAACGGCGAGGTAAGAGCTCACCGGCACCTGCAGCAATGCAGGTGGCCAGGCAACCCTCTCCGGGAGCAAGGCCAAGCAGGGACAATACCGGTTGAAAGGTTGGCTGGAGCCGATCGCAAGATCGGTGGGAGTCGATCCAGGGACCGGTGGGAGGCTGCTCGTCTCCCGGACCGCCGTCCTTTGACGGTCAGAGTCCCGGGTAGGCCGCTAGAGCTGCACGGCGACGTGCAGCCCAGAGAGATGGTCACCGGCGGTCGGGAAACCCCGATCGCGCACAGAATGCGGCTTACAGGCTGGCCTGGGGGAGATTTTATGGAAGGATAACCAGGGTGCAAGTTATAATTGCCCCCATCTTCCTATGAAATACAAATTCATCCGTTTTGTCATCAACCTCATCCTGCGTCTGGTCGCTCACATCGACATCTTCGGCCTGGAGAATATCCCCTCTTCAGGCAGCGTCATTTTAGCCACCAACCACCTGGGCCGGCTGGACCCGCTCCTGGCTTATTATATTCTTAACCGTCAGGATATCATCATGTTCGTGGCTGAAAAATACCGCCATATCCCGATCTTCCGCTGGTTCGTTAAACAGTTGGACGCAATATTTATAGAACGTTTCAACGCCGATTTCCATGCCATGCGGGTCGCATTGAACCGGCTGCGCCAGGGCGGGATGCTGGTCATCGCCCCCGAAGGGACACGCAGCCCAACCGGCGCACTGATCGAAGGCCGCTCAGGAGTCAGCTACCTGGCAGCCAAGACGGGAGCGCCAATCGTGCCGGTCGCCTTGACCGGTTCCGAAGACAGAGTCGTCATCGCCCAGCTCAGGCGGCTGCGACGGGTCCATATTACTGTACGGGTGGGTAAGCCGTTTGTCCTGTCACCTATCGATGATCAGGACCGCGATGAGGTCTTACAGCGCTATACCGAAGAGATCATGTGCAAGATCGCCGCTCTACTGCCCCCGTCTTATCGAGGCGTGTATGCGGATCATACACGGTTAAAGGAATTGATAGAAGCAAATGGATAGAGAAAAAACGGCGGTCACAGACCTCCTGTAAGCCTATCTATAATGATCCAGCGGGGTCTGTGACCCCGCCTTATATATGAATTGCGTGCCCTTCGGCAACATGGGCTGCTTCCATCAGCACCTCGCTCAAGGTGGGGTGTGAGTGCACATTCCGGGCGATCTCAGCCGGGGTCAGCTCCATCATCTGCGCCAGGGTCAGCTCTGGCAGCAGCTCCGTCACCTCTGGACCGATCAGGTGCGCTCCCAAAATTTCTCCGTAGTGGGCATCTGTGACAATCTTGATCCAGCCCGTATAATCGCCTAGCCCGAGCGCCTTGCCGTTCGCCTGGAAGGGGAAACGCCCAACCTTGACCTCATATCCACGTTCTTTAGCCTGCGCTTCTGTTAACCCGAATGAAGCAACCTGCGGTTGGCAGTAAGTCGCGCGCGGCATCATGTCATAGTCCAGCTTGACCGTCTCAACTCCGGCGATGTTCTCGGCGCAGACGATGCCCTGCGCCGTGCCGACATGCGCCAGCATCAGTTTCCCTGTCACGTCGCCGATGGCCCAGATTCCCGGCACGTTGGTCGCCATGCGCTCGTCGATCTCGATCATGCCGCGCTGCGAGATGCTCACACCGAGCTCTTCCAGACCAAGACCCTTGCTGTTCGGCTTGAAACCGATTGCCACCAGGGCCTGCTCAGCTTCGAGTGTCTTCTCACCCCCTTCAGCCGATACCTTAACCTGCACCCCGCTCTCATTAGCTTCGACAGACTGGACGCGGTGGTTGGTGAAGGTTTTTATACCGCGCTTGCCGAAGGCTTTGGTAAGCTCCGCACTTATCTCCTCATCTTCCAATGGGACCAGGCGCGGCAGCATCTCCACGATGGTCACGTCAACGCCGTAAGAATTCCAGATGGTCGCAAATTCCACCCCGATGGCCCCCGCACCGATGATGACGGCCGATTTCGGCAGCTTTTCCTGCAGGATCGCTTCAAGGTAGGTGACAATCTTTTCACCGTCGATCACCCAGCCCGGCGGGACTGCCACGCTGGCTCCCGTTGCGACGACGATATTCTTCGCCTTGAGCTCAGTCGTCTTTCCATCCTTATCGATCACAGAGACCGTGTCTCGCGCAGTCAGCCTGGCTAAGCCCATGGACACTTCAATTTTGTTCTTCCTCATCAAGAAGCCCACACCCTTGGTCAGCCGGTCAGAGACCTGGCGGCTGCGCTTGACCGCTACGCCATAGTCCAGTTTCAGGTTCTCAAACGAAAAACCGAATTCTTTACCGCGCTCGCGTAAGGTATGGGCAATATCGGCGTTCCGCAATAAAGACTTGGAGGGGATACAGCCCACATTCAAGCACACACCGCCCAGCCACTGCTTGTCGACGATGGCGGTTTTTAGACCCAATTGGGTCGCGCGGATCGCGCACACATAGCCGGCTGGTCCAGCCCCTATAACGATGACATCATAGTCGCTCATGATTGGCTCCTTGTCAGCATGATGAGAGTAGAGA
>CAZPWU010000453.1:0-2805 GCA_964590325.1 uncultured Anaerolineaceae bacterium
CTGTGTACTTCAAGCGATTTTACAACACCCGGTGGATACCAGGGAGCCAGGTGCCTGGTGGAGCGACCCGATCCACCGACTGCCATCTTCGCATTCAACGATCGTATGGCGATTGGCGCCATCCAGTGGCTGCGTGAACACGGTCATACCATCCCGGACCAGATTTCCGTCGCTGGTTTCGACGACATCGTCAATGTCCTTAACACCGAATTCCCGGATTCGCTGCTAACGACTATACGCATATTTTCACCTGAACTCGGTCAGCGGGCTGCCGAGCTCCTCTTCGACCTCATCGAAGGCAATTCCCCTACGAGCACAGAAATCGTCATCCCCACACGCCTGATCGTCCGCCACTCTACTGGTCTGGCAGCAGACGTGCGTTCACAGCGCATCCCGGTCTAAAAGATACCTGTTTTTCCTCTGAAGGCATCAAAAAGATTACCCCACCTGGATCGAGGAGAGTGATTATCAATGGCTGTTCGTTCGGAAACCCTCAAACCCACAGTTGCACACCGTTCCGGATTAAGTAACTTGTTAGAATACGTCAGGCAGAATTGGGTACTGTTCGTCCTGGCAGCCCCAGCCATGGTTCTCATCTTATGTTTTAGCTATTTACCCATGTTCGGAACAGTCATTGCCTTTGAAGACTATAGTCCCAGGACCCTGTTCCTCAGCCCGTGGGTGGGGTTGCGCAACTTCGGCCTGCTGTTTGAGACACCGTTGTTTACCCGTCTGGTTAGGAATACGGTGTTCCTCAACACCATGTTTATTTCAGCAACGACATTCTTCTCGGTAACGATCGCCTTGCTCTTGAATGAAGTACGCTTCTCGTTATACAAGCGCGTCGCACAATCGGTCATGTTCCTGCCGTTCTTCATGGGCTGGACGATCGTTGCCATGGTCCTGTATGGGTTGATCGACTACCAGGTGGGGACGGTCAATTCGCTCCTGGTCAAGTTTCACCTGGAACGGGTGATCATTACCGATAATGCCAACATTTGGCCAGGGATCCTGACTGGAATCCGGGTGTGGAAAGACACCGGCTCAGGCTGTATTATCTATCTGGCAGCCCTGATGGGGGTTGACCCGCAGCTCTATGAGGCCGCCTCCATAGATGGAGCGGGTCGCTGGCAGCGGATGCGCCATGTCAGCCTGCCGTCGCTGTTGCCGATCATTATCTTGCTGGTCCTCCTGGCCATCGGTCGTATCTTCTTCGGAGACATCGGTATGATCTATGCCGTTATCGGTGAACGAGCCCAGTTATACCCTACCACGGATGTGATCGATACCTACATCCTGCGCGCCCTGACCAACAATTCGAACTACGGTTATAGCGCAGCAGCCGGCCTGATACAGGCCGTGTTAGGGTTTATCTGCGTCTTCGGCTCGAACTGGCTGGTGAAGATCTATTCCCGCTCACGCGGGGAGGATTATACGCTGTTTTAATCTAACCCGTGGAGAAAACGGATGATTGAGCGACCTAATTTCTCAAACCGGTTATTTCATATTTTCAATTACACCTTCCTGACGATTTTTGCCCTATTCTGCCTGATGCCATTCTGGATCATGGTGATAGCTTCTTTCACGCAAGACAATGCTTTGCGCGTGAATGGCTACCTGCCCTGGATCAGCAAGTTCTCTCTAGAAGCCTACAAATGGGTGTTAAAAGGTAGCGAAGTGCGGACAGGGTATGAAGTAACGATCTTTGTTTCCGTGGTGGGGACGCTGTGTTCACTCTTTGTCATGTCCGGTCTGGCCTATGTCATGTCCCTGAAGCGGCTTCGTGGTCGTAATAAGATCGCCTTCTACGTCTTCTTTACCATGATCTTTGTCCCCGGGATTGTTCCATGGTTCATAGTCTGCCGAAACCTCTTGAAGCTTCACGATAACATCTGGGCCTTAATCTTGCCCATGATGGTGCAGCCGTTCTGGGTGTTCGTGCTGCGCAACTTCTTCGCTACCCTGCCGACAGAGATCATGGAATCGGCCTATATCGATGGTGCCTCGGATTCCACCATCCTGTTCCGCATCGTACTGCCACTATCCACACCGGTGTTGGCGACGGTGGGCTTGTTTATGGCGGTGGCGTATTGGAATGACTGGTTCCTGGGGGTCATGCTGCTCGATTTTGCCCCCTTCCGTCCCCTTTCGGTCATTATCTTAAGGATGGTCAGTAACGTCCAGGCTATCCAGGCAGCCATGAAACAGCCGGGGGTATCGATCAATCTTGGCTCTCTACCTACCCTGGGGATCCGCATGGCAACCGCGGCCATTACCATCGGCCCGATCATCCTCGTGTACCCTTTCGTACAACGTTTCTTTGTCAAGGGGTTGACCCTTGGGGCAATTAAAGGCTAATGGGGCTCCCATTCATCCATAATCAAAAGCTAGAAGGAAAGGAGGCCTATCGAAAAACTTATAATCCTCGTTATTTCATAATGTCATATCCATTGCCTGTATGCACCAAAAAGGAGAAAAGGAAATGAGCAAGTTATCTCGTCGAGAAATGTTAAAACTGATGGGTGTGGGGACAGCCAGCGCTGTATTGGCTGCCTGTGCACAAGCAACCGCCACCCAGCCTCCCCAACCGACCGTAAAACCAACCGAAGCCGCCCAACCACCCGCAGCAGCCACAGCGACTGAAAAACCGCCCGAGCCGACGGCAACGACTGCCCCGACCAAGACCCCTCCGCCTGCTAAAGTGGTCAAAATCACCCTGGTCGAGAGCTGGTTCGGCGTTCCCCAGTATAAAGAAAGCATTGATCCGGTAACCAAGGCGATTTCAGCAAAGGCGCAGAGTGAAGG
>CAZPWU010000454.1:0-2791 GCA_964590325.1 uncultured Anaerolineaceae bacterium
GGGAAACTCTGTAATTATTATAGCACGCAAAAGAATAGACTGCAAGCCCCATGGACATGTGCTCATCCCACCTCGGTGATTGTGTAAGTGTGGTCAATTTTAACGGCTTTAGTGAGCATGGCCTGAGCCGGACAGTATTTAGTCACAGACAGCTCAATAGCCCTTTCAACTGCCATCGGATCTACCTGATTCCCTTCGATAAGATACTCGACGGTAACATGGGTAAACACCTTGGGATGCTCGTTTGCCCGATCGGCGTGTACCTTGACCTCAAAGCCGGTAACATTTTGGCGTTTTTTCCGTAGGATGGAAATAACATCCATTGCTGTACAACCCGCCAGGCTGATCCCCATCAGCTCCATGGGACGGAACCCATCATTATCACCGCCTACATCAGGATCCGACCCTAACGGTACAATCAAGCCTGAATCGGCTGTACCGGTAAAGGTTAATCTGTCTTTCCAGGTTACTTTAGCTTCCATGTTACTCCTTCATGAGAGGCGTGACATATTATTCCCAAGGATCATTGAGCTGAAACCTTTAACGCTCTTTGGATTTCGGCGAGAAGATGCCCCTCAGGAGCAGCTCCGACCATCGTACCGGCACCATTATTAATTGTCGTATGGGGTACACCACTCACCCCATATTTATCGGACAACTCCATGAACTCCATCGCCTCCACCATTTCGGCCTCCACTAATGAGCTTTCAAGCGCCATTTGATGAGCGAGCACCACGGCCCGCGGACAGTAGGGTCAGGTCGGTGTAACGAAAACCTGCAAGTGGACTGGTTCGGTCAGATTTTTTAGAAAATCACGAGTGGGTCGGCTTAAGCCCGAATCACGCCCCGAGACTAATATCAAGTCCTGGATCAGTGAACTGAACTCGTGCCCGGAGGGGATACCTGCCAGGCGAATACCATAATCGATGATGCGATCATCTTCCCGCCCAGCGATCACCAGAGCAGGGGTTTTATCAACATGGTACTGAGAAGCGATAGCCTTATCTTCGTCCAGGTCATAGATACTGACATGCAGTATATCGGAGATTTCTGCTAATTCCTCGATAAGTTGGCGGGTATCGTCACAATAATCACAACCTGTTTTTTGACGAAAAAATAGTATTTCAACCGGACGCTGTAATTGTTCGTCGAAGGCTTCCTTTACCTTCCGGACAATATCGTCGTTTAACAATCTCTCCATCACAGAAAATCTCCTTTTACCCCGACGGGGCAGCCTGGAGGGTTATCAGGTATAACATCCCCCCAGGCTAAAGCCACACCGACGGCAGGTTAGATTTAATAAGCCATCATAGTCAAGATATGACTCATGGCAACGTGAGCAAAGATCACCAGCTTGTGGTGCCTTTTCATCAATCTCTTGTACTTTATCCAGGTTGGTAGACTGCCTTGTTGGATTTAATACGGTCGCTTGTAGGTTTTGCCCATCCATTTCACCCCTTTAGATGCACAGGCATATAAAAGGTTGCACTGGCAGACTTATGTCTTCTGCTGCTTACTCATAAAATTTTTTAGGTCCAGGCATTGGTAGAGGCGTTCACGGACCTCGGAGGGTATCTCAGGTGAGGCAGATGTGACATGGTAAAGGTAAATCGTTTTTTTCAGAGTATCTACCACGATACGGCAGTTCTCGCATGCTGATAAATGGCGGTCAATTTCAACACATAATTCATCGCTCAACTCGCCATCCACGTAACCGGAAAGCGAATCCAGCAGACGGCGACAGTTTTCATCGTGACTCATAAATCTTTCCTCCTAAGCGTTCACTATAATAGCCGGAAAGCTCTTCGCGCAGCCGCAAGCGAGCACGGGATAGACGTGTTTTAACTGCAACCTCGCTTATATTCAATACCTCAGCTGTCTCATGAGTAGAGAGATCCTCTATATCCCTCAGCAGAAACACAATCCGCAGATTGTGAGGAAGATGACTGATTGCTCCATCCAGGCGTGCCCTTGTTTCACCAGACAGCAGTACATCTTCCGGCAAACAACACCAATCTATAATTTGCACCGGTTCCTGCTCCCCCTCGATGGTTTCTACAGGTTCATCAATAGATATGATATCAGGCCGACGTTTGCGTAATTGCATCAGGGCCTCGTTGGTGGCAATACGATAGAGCCAGGTTGATAGACTGGATCGGCCATCAAAATCTTTTAAGTGACGGTAAGCCTTAAGATAAGTCTCCTGTAGGACATCCTCTGCATCCTGTGGATCATTGAGCATCTTTACAGCTAGACGGTACATTTTCGCCGAGGTCGCCTCTACCAGACGGGAGAATTCGGCTCGGTCCCCAGCCCGTAAAGCGTCCAGCGAAAAGGCTTCAATATCCTTAGCGCTACTCATTTAGATGCATCCTTGTTCGGAAAGTTGCGATTTTCCCAGCTTTAGGGTAAAGTATAACTCATAAAATGACAAATCTCTCGTTTACTCATTGAAGATTCATACAAGTATCCGTCACATGCAATCGCCGGCCTTTTTTTCAAATGGATGGCTGTCCTGGTCTTACAGCGGTGTATATGCTCCCAATGACCTCTTCCGCAGCACTCACTTGGGGTCACTCAGGTTTCCAGTAATTACCGACCATGCCAAGGGACAGGTTTCCCTTCGCCTGCTTCGTCCCCATAAGCACGCTTATCTGGACAACCAGCCCATCCCCTGTCAAATAATTGGCGAGGATTGTTATCGCTTCCCAGTGGAGTTTGACAACTCAGCTTCCCTTCAGCTATATTTTAACCCTCAACCATCGTAAATCACGTCACCCTTATTCCCCTG
>CAZPWU010000455.1:0-2790 GCA_964590325.1 uncultured Anaerolineaceae bacterium
GGGAGGTCTGCGATGTTGAGATGGATACCACCAAAGGGATGAACAGCGCCGGGCGGATCCAGATTCATTTGCCTGCAATGGGGGTGAACAACGTCAATGATGCTGAGCTTTATTGGGTGCGGGCGCGCGTCAAAGAAATCACTCCCACGGAGCACAAAGAGGGCATGCGTCCGTACCGGCTAACACCCAAGCTGCGCCAGGTTTCCGTCGCATCATGGGGAGGGACGGTGCCATCTACCAATGCCCAAAAAATCACCCGCGAGTTCCTGGCTCAAAGCGATGGCTCACCCGGGCAGCGCTTCCAGTTAAAATTTGCGCCTGTCCTGGACCGCCTCCCTGGCGAGACTCTCATCGTCCAGGTGGAGGGTGAGCCACCCCAGGTCTGGAAGGAGGTGGCTGACTTCGCTGATTCGGGCGCCGAGGACCGCCACTTTACCCTGGACAGTAACACCGGTGAGCTGCGCATTGGTCCGGCTGTCAGGCAGCAGGATGGCGCGATCAAGCTCTACGGTGGCATCCCGACGCGCGGCTCCAATCTCATTTTCGAGCAGTACCGCTTCGGGGGTGGGCAGGACGGGAACGTCCAGCCTGGGATTTTAAACACCCTGAAGACAGCCATCCCTTACCTGGCACGCGTGACCAACCGTCGGGCAGCCTCGGGCGGTTTGGATGCGGAATCGCTGGAATCGGCGAAGATGCGCGTCCCACCTCTCTTGCGCTCGCGCGAACGGGCTGTCAGTGAGGCTGATTTCGAGTTCCTGACCCGGCAGGCACTGCCGGCTGTGGTTGGACGGGTGAAATGCCTGCAGCCGTCACCTTCTGAAGCCGGTCACATTATCCCAGGGCAGGTCTATGTGCTGGTGATCCCGCGTGTGAATCGACCCCAAGGATACCTGGAACCTACCCAGCTAACCTTAGCGGGTGAGGATGTGGAAGTGCTGAGAGCCTATCTGGACGAACGGCGTCTGCTGACGACAAGCCTCGACATTCGTAGCCCGGCGTATCATTGGGTGTCGGTGGCTGTAAAAATGCGCGCTGCTCCCGGGATAGACCAGGATGCGCTCAGGGACGAGGTCCTGTCACGCCTGTATCGGTTTTTAAATCCGCTGACCGGCGGCCCCGATCGGAACGGCTGGCCTTTTGGTCGGCACCTGTTCGTTTCCGATATCTACCAGTGTCTTCAAGGGATCCCCAATGTGCTATTTGTGCGCGGCGTGGATATGTTTTCTGCCAAGCCGGGCGGTGAGGCGCAGGGTGACCCGCTGGAGGTCCTGGAGGTGGTCGCTCACGGCGTGATTGCGTCCGGACGACATACGGTCGAATTTGTATGAAAGGAAGCGACTGTGGCTGAGGCATTCAACTTCCAATTGAGAATTTCAGGACCTGATTTAACCCAGGTGTTTGTAATACCCCTCGGGGTAACGGCGATCGGGCGTGATGCCAGCAAAGACCTGGTGTTGCCCAGCTCCCAGGTTTCACGGCAGCACGCTCAGCTCATTCGCACCGAAACAGAATGTCAGATTGTCGATACGAACAGCGCCAATGGCACATTGGTCAATGGCGAAAAACTTGTCCCCAAGATACCTGCGACGCTTTCCGATCAGGCGCTTATCAAAATCGGGCCTTTCGAGCTCGTTTTTGAGCAGGTTCCCATCGAAGCTCCGACCATATCTCAAGAGGGTTTTGTACGGATGTCCGAGCTCCTGTCAGCGCCGGCTGAGCCAGCCGAAGAGCAGGTGGAGCCATCTGACCAGCCACAGGAAGAGGCCGCCGAACCGCCCGCGGAAAAGATGAAGATAGGGGCCCAGGAACCGCCTCCTCCACCCCCTCCGCCCGAGGAGCCGACCCCTGTGCCGGAGAGCCCTGTGCCACCTGGCCTCACGATTCACAGCCAGCGCCTTTTGCAGTACCTGCCGGGCATCTACGAGACAGATTTTATGGATCGTTTCCTGGCCCTGTTTGAGTCAATCTTGCTGCCCATCGAATGGAACGTGGATAATTTCGACCTGTTCCTGGGCCCTGACACATCCCCCTATTATTTCTTACCATGGCTTGCCAATTGGTACGACATTGCCTTTGATACTTCCTGGAATGAGGCACAACGCCGCACCTTCCTGAAGGAAGCTTATCGACTGTACGCCCGGCGGGGCACACCCTGGGCGTTGAGGCGGCTCCTGGAAATCTACACCGGTTGTGAACCAGAGATTATTGAATTCAGCAACCCTCAGGAACCTTTCACGTTTACCGTCAGATTCCCTAAAGACAACGCCAAGGGAAAGCGGGAATTGATCGAGAGGCTGATTGACGCGAATAAACCTACCCATACCGTTTATACATTAGAGTTCTCAGGATAAAGGATTATGGAAGAAGAGCTTATTGGACGAACGTTTGGCCACTGTAAAATCGTCAGCCTGCTGGGCAAAGGGGGGATGGGGGCTGTATATAAAGCGCGTGACACCACCCTCCAGCGCGATGTTGCCATAAAGGTGATGAATCCCCAAATCGCAAGCCAGCCCAATATCGAGGCACGTTTCCTGCAAGAGGCCCGCACGGCTGCCCGTCTGAAACACCCCAATATCGTACAGGTATTTGATTTTAACCAGGAGGGTTCCCTATTCTACATTGTCATGGAGTTCATTCCGGGTAAAACCCTGGAGCAGATGTTCGCGGATTTAAGGTCGCGTAGTAAATGGATCGTATTAGCCGAGGCGGTGCAGATTATCCGCCAGTTGTCCCTGGCGATCGATTATGCACACCACCAGGGGGTGCTGCACCGGGATATTAAACCGG
>CAZPWU010000456.1:0-2786 GCA_964590325.1 uncultured Anaerolineaceae bacterium
TCTGGGGTTATCCTGACGTTCCCGGGCTTGATCTCACGGTGCAAAACCGGTGGACGACAGGTGTGCATATAGGCCAGGGCATCACAAACCGCTGCCCCTAAGATGATAACTTCTTCTCCATCCAGTGGACCGAGGCGGTCAATACGCTGGCGTAAATCCTCCCACTCGATATAGTCCATCACTAGATATTGACCCTGCTGCTCGATGACAAAATGATCGGTGACGCGCGGCAGGTTAGAATGGCGTAGATTGGCTAGAATGACCGCTTCACGCCGAAATTGACGGGCGTATTCTTCGGTGGTGAACAGGTTCTCCTTGACAGCGACTTCTACCCCCAAGTTATCATCGATAGCCCGGTAAACTGCTGCCATGCCTCCCTGACCGAGGATCTCAACAATCCGGTAACGTTTGTTGAGCAGGTAGCCGGGTTCCAGGGTCATGAGTTATATTTCTTCAGGAAAATTCGGTCGAATAAAACCTTACAGGCGGATAATGGTTCCACAATATTCGCAAGTAATTGAGTCCATGCCACGCATCACTACCTGGGTGATCTTGCCGCCGCAGTTCGGGCAGAGGCTCGGCGCGGCTTTGGTTTTTTCGACAACGGTTTGATCGACGGCAATGGCGCGCTCTTTATCGAAATCTTTGATTCTGGCGCGATTGATCAGGCCTTGCCAATAGTTACAATCTTGTCCATCAATATGGAAATGAGCAGATTGTAATGGGGCACCGCTGGCGAATTGCAATTCGAGATGGTCTTCGTTCTTGAATAAGCCCTGCTTGGTGGCCTTAATCTCTTGTACGAGCGTTACTGGCACTTCGACCAATAGTTTTTGTACTTTCTGACGCTCGGTAGTAATGAATAAGACCTTCTTCGTGGCGATTTCTTGTTTTTGTTCGAAAAGGATGCGCTGATCGGTGAGTAGCAAGATGCCTTGGGGATCGTCTTTGTCTTCGCGGTTATCCCGCCACCAGGTAGCCTTGACAGCCATAATGCCGGCTTCGGTTGGCAGGAAGGGAAAGCCGGCCTCATCTACCTGGGTCAACATCCATTCCACTTTATCAAGGTAGTCCCTTAAGGCATTCACCTCAGTCTCAAAAGAGTCGTACAGCCCTTCAATCGTACTCTCAGCAGCGGAGACCCGGCTCTCCAAATTATCTACGGCTGCTTTGACCTGGTTGAGTACCGGACGAGCTACGCTGGGGTTATTCGCCCAGGCAGCCAGTTGGGTTCTTTGCGCTTCGATGGCTCGCATAGCGCCATCAAGTTGGGCGGCTTGCTGGTCGATCTGAAGTTGCAGCGAGGGCTTCATAACCATCCAGCGGCTAGCTAGATCAGCGGCATTGCCTTCCAGGCCTTTATCAAAAGCGTAGTTGCGTGTTCGCAGGTTGCGGATGCGCTGTTCTAATCCGGTAACACTGGTTTCAAGGTCTTCGATGCTATCTCGAATAGACGTCAGACGTACTTTGGATTCTAGGGAGTCAACATCATACTGAAGAGCGCTGATCTCGCTCTCGATTTGTTCTGCTGGGCTGGGAGCGGTCATAATTTAGCCTGCCTCTAAATGCAACGAACCAAAAAGAAAGGGTGCTATATCTTGATGACAATACAGCGATGCTTAAGAAATTATATATCAAAGGGGACAAACATACACGTTAAAGAAGCTTAAATGTCCAGGTTACGGACTTCGTGAGCGTGTGTTTGAATGAAACGCTTGCGAGGTGGTACGGCTGACCCCATTAGCATATCAAAGGTACGGTCTGCCTCGGCCGCGTCATCGATTGTTACCAACAACAAGGTACGGTTTGCAGGGTCCATTGTTGTTTCCCACAACTGCTGAGGGTTCATTTCACCCAACCCCTTATATCGCTGGATAGACACCTTCTCAGCTAAAGAACCCATTTCCTTTATAATACGATCCTTTTCTACATCGTTGTAAGTATAGCGCACCTGGTTTTTATACGCAATTCGATAAAGCGGGGGTTGAGCAATATATAGGTGACCTTCGTCGATCAATGTCGGCATGTAACGGAAGAAAAAAGTCAGCAAGAGGGTGCGGATGTGGCTCCCATCGACATCCGCATCGGTCATCAACACCACACGTCCATATCGTAAACCTGAAAGGTCAAAGCTGTCGCCGACTCCTGTGCCTAAGGCCGATATTAGAGCCCTGACTTCGTTGTTAGCCAGGACCTTATCCAACCTGGCCCGCTCAGTGTTTAAGATCTTCCCACGCAAAGGTAACACCGCCTGGAAATGACGGTCACGGCCTTGTTTTGCAGAGCCACCTGCTGAATCACCCTCCACGATGTACAGCTCGGTCTTCTCAGGATCACGCTCGGAGCAATCAGCCAATTTTCCCGGAAGAGTCAGGCTTTCAAGTGCTGATTTGCGGATCACCAGGTCGCGCGCCTTACGGGCTGCGTCGCGCGCCCGGGCGGAGGTCAGGCATTTCTGTACAATGGCTTTTCCGGCAGAAGGGTTTTCCTCCAGGAATGTGCTGAATGCCTCACCCACCACCTGTTGAGACAGTGTCTGCACCTCTGGGTTCATCAGCTTGACCTTGGTCTGACTTTCGAACTGCGGGTCAGGATGTTTGACGCTGATGATCGCGGTAAGCCCTTCACGGGTATCGTCACCGGTAAAGTTCGGATCAGAATCCTTAAGCAAGCCGCTCCGCCGCGCATAATCGTTGATCGTACGGGTTATGGCTGCTCTCAGGCCTGTCAGGTGAGTCCCGCCATCGATCGTATTGATCGTATTCGCAAAGGCATAGACTGAATCG
>CAZPWU010000457.1:0-2785 GCA_964590325.1 uncultured Anaerolineaceae bacterium
AACCTGTTGAGCGCGCACGCCGAAGGTCAGGGCGGTGAAAAAGATCGCTGCGGTGAACAACGTGGTGCCCACGACCAGTGGGACCGATACGCGCTGGAAGCTGGGGGTGGCGGGTGAATTAAACAGAACCAGCGCCCCGACGATCATCGATCCCACCCCGGCCGCGGTCAACGCTCCGTGGGTGGGGGCTTTGATGTCCAGGATGAACAGTACAAAAGCGATCACCAGGAATATAATCCCCACCCAGTTAACGGTCAGGAAACCCAACCCATAGATCGCCAGCACCAGGCAGACTGCCCCGATAAACCCGGCCACCAAACCACCGGGGCTGGAAAGCTCGATGAGGATAGCCTGGACGCCGATGGTGAGCAGCAGGTAGACGATGTTGGGGTTGGTGAGAACCCCCAGCAGCCCCTCGATGATCGACTGCGATATCGGTTGGATGGTAGCGTTGGCGGTGTGTAAGGCCCGCGTGCTACCGTTAACGGTGACCGTGAAACCATCCAGTTGGTGCATCAGGTCAGGCAGGTCGGCAGCGATGAAGTCGATCAGGCCGATATCCTTGGCTTCGCTGGCTGACACAGCCTGAGCCGTTTCAATTGTCTGCTCAGCGACCCGGATAGCTTCAGGGCTGCGGTTTTCGGTCATTGAGCGTACATAGGCGCGCATGGCATTCTTTAGCTTTGCTTCCTCAGTGCTGTCCAGGTTTTGGCCTTGTGAAGAAACCGGACTGGCAGCACCAATAAATGTTGCAGGAGCCATCGCAGAGGCATGTCCTGCCAGAGTGATGATGGTACCGGCGCTGCCAGCCATAGCTCCATTCGGTGCGACGTACACAACCACAGGGACACTGCTGTTAAGGATGGCCTGAGCCATGCGTTCCATCAGGTCAAGGCTACCGCCAGGGGTGTCTAATTGAAGAATGAGCACCTCGTCGCTGTCGCGCACGGCGATACGCAAGCCGCGATCCAAATATTCCGCCATCGCTGGGGTCAGGGCACCCTTGGCGGTCAGGAGCAGTGCCACGGGAGCGTTACCGGTGGCGGGGGTCTCGACATTCGCCGGTTGGCATGCCCCAAGGACCAGCAGACCGAATAAGAATAAAATTGTAGAAAAGATACGTTTGATCATCAGGGGCCTCCGGGTTAAAAGGAACCTGATTATTATAAGCCTATTTTGGGTGTCACAACCCGCGCCTGAAGGTTATTAATCCAAATAAAAACCTAGGGCACGCCAGTGCGTGCCCTAGGTTACCGGTAAATTTTTTCTCTAAGCTCTTGTATAAATCGATGGCTTGCCGTACAAACAACGGATAACGATAAATGGTTGCGAAATATTCTAGCGGCCGTATCGGTTCTATATTTTCCCTCCTTCCTACAGCAAACCGCTGTCTAAGCCATTTTCGACGTTCTGCTCATCGCATTTTGCTGTATATTATCCGATATCCACCTCCTTCTGGCGGTACACCGCCATTTACAGGATAATCACCTCCTGTTTCGCCGAGATCAGTTTTTAACGATCAAGTTACTTAAAGACTACATGGAAATCAGGCGGTTGTCAATGATAGTTTTGTAAGGTCTCTGTAATCAAGGTGAGGGCTCGATATTTGATGATAGGGGAGGATATTTATGCAGAAGTATTGAAGATTCGCGTTAGATTAAAATTTATTAATAATATTAATGTTAATTTAATAAAAATTGTCGTATAATCGGACGCTAACCCCGCTAGTGTCCAGCGGAGATATATCATCAAACTGCTTTACTAAAGTACCATAACCCGTTCATTCAAAACAGAGATTCTATCAAAGGAGAAGAAACAAATGAAAAGCCCACGTTTAATCAGTCTGTTCGTTATTTTGGCGCTTGTAGCAACTGCTTGCACATCGGTGGCCAAACCCGCCCAGTCCATCGCCAACTCGCTGGCACAAAAAAATCACCTGCTCATTTGTACAGATTTCCCCTACCCTCCCCAAGAGATGTTCGATGAAAAAGGGAATCCCGAGGGGTTGGATATCGATATCGGTACTGAGATCGCCAAGCGTCTCGGGCTGCAGGTGCAGTTTGTCAACAGCGTTTTTGACACCATTATCGCTGCCGTCAACAGTGGCAAGTGCGATATCATCATCTCGGCCCAGAACATCACGGTTGACCGGAATAAGCAGGTCAGTATGATCCCGTACTTCCAGGCCGGGCAGTCGTTTGTGGCCCTTAAAGGCAACCCGGATAATATCAGCGGGCCGATGGACCTGTGCGGTAAGGCTGCGGCAGCCGAGAGCGGTACGACTGAGGTAGACTATCTGCAAGGGACCGGCGATTATATGGACAAAGGCATTACCCAGGAATGTCAGAAAGCTGGCAAACAGCCGGTGACGGTGGTTGTCACCCAAAAGGATACCGATGCCCTGCAGCAGCTTCAGGCCGGTAAGGTGGTCATCTATTCGACCGATTCGCCGGTCGCAGCATACTACACCATCCAGCAACCCGACCTGTTCCAGGTCGTCGGGCAGGTGTTGGAACCGATCAAGGAAGGCATCAGCGTCCCATGTGGGCAGGCTGACTGCACCAGTGCACCACTGTCAGCCGTCGGGCAGGCCGTGGAGACCGCCCTTAAGAGCATGATGACCGACGGTACCTATCTGAAAATTCTAACCAAGTGGAATCTCGCCGACGGTGCGGTGACACTACCGTAGACAGTTCGGTGAGCGGTTTTAGCAAACTTTGCGCGAGCAATATCTTTTCACATGGGCCGGTCGAAGCAGCTCTTATCGACCGGCCCAGAGTGGATT
>CAZPWU010000458.1:0-2783 GCA_964590325.1 uncultured Anaerolineaceae bacterium
TTTCTAAGGACGCCCCGGCGGATCGTAAGTAACCACCCTTTTTATCAATGAACCGCGATACAGGGGTTGTGGGAAGCCTCACAACCCCTGTAATGGTGGGAAAACACTATAAATGCCTGATATCTTACTAGATGTGCAGGGGCTGGAGACACAGTTCAAAACACCGGATGGGTTAGTTCACGCCGTCAACGGTGTTTCTTTCATCCTGGAAAGCAAGGAAACTATCGGGCTGGTAGGCGAAAGCGGCTGCGGCAAGACCGTGACCATGCTTTCCGTCCTGCGCCTGATCCCCTCTCCCCCTGGAAAGATCGCCGGGGGCTCTGCGCTCTTCCACGGCCAGGATCTGCTGAAGATGAGCAACGAGGAGATCCGCAATGTGCGCGGTGCCCAGATCAGCATCGTCTTCCAGGACCCGATGACCTCATTCAACTCCGTCCTGACCATCGGTCGACAGATCACCGAGGCCCTGGAGACCCACCTGGGGATGTCACCCAGCCAATCGAAGCGGCGCGCGGCGGAGCTGCTCGACCTGGTCGGTATTCCCAAGGCCAAAGACCGGCTGAATGATTATCCCCACCAATTCTCAGGGGGCATGCGCCAGCGCGCCATGATCGCCATGGCACTGGCCTGCAACCCGCAAATCCTGATCGCTGACGAGCCGACCACGGCTCTGGATGTGACCATTCAGGCGCAGATCGTTGAATTGGTCAAACGTATCCGTGATGAATTGGGCATGGCGATTGTATGGATCACGCATGACCTGGGTATTATCGCCGGCCTTGCTCAACGTGTGATTGTGATGTACGGGGGTTATTTTATTGAAGAAGCCCCCGTGAAAGAGTTGTATGGCAATCCTCAACATCCTTATACGATCGGTCTGTTAGGTAGTTTGCCCCGCATGGATCGTAAACAGCGCAGGCAACTGGCTTCCATCGAGGGGTTACCCCCCATCCTGTTCGAGAAACCCACCTACTGCCCCTTTGCGCCTCGTTGCAAGTATGTCATTGAGCATTGCCGAGGAGAGAATCCCCTGCTTCAAGCTATTGCGCCGGACCACCGCGTAGCCTGCTGGGTAAATCCAGGAACAGGAAGAGAGCGCTAATGGCCGCGGATGATGCTGTTTTGCTGCGTGTTGAAAACCTGGTAAAGTATTTCCCAATTTCACAGAGGGCTTTCTTCCGGCGGCACGCCAGTGCAGTACACGCCGTGGATGATGTATCCTTTAACCTTAAAAGAGGTGAGACTTTAGGTTTGGTGGGCGAATCGGGGTGCGGGAAGTCCACCACGGGGCGCACGATTTTACAGCTTTATCGGCCGACCTCTGGCGCAGTGTTTTTTGATGGCGTAGACCTGGTGAAATTGAAAGGCCAGGAATTGCGGAAAATGCGCCGCAGGATGCAAATAATCTTCCAGGACCCTTACGCAAGCCTTAATCCGCGCATGACCGTGGGGGAGATCATCAGTGACCCCCTGTTGGTATTCAACGTAGCCAAAAGCAAAAAGGAAATCCTGGAGAACGTCCGTTCCCTGCTTGAATTGGTTAAACTGGATCCATCGTTTACCAATCGCTACCCGCACGAATTTTCCGGCGGGCAGCGACAGCGCATCGGCGTCGCGCGCGCACTGGCGCTGCACCCTGAACTCATCGTGTGCGACGAGCCGATCTCGGCCCTGGACGTATCGATCCAGGCTCAAGTCGTTAATTTACTGGTAGAGCTACAACAGCAGTTCAACCTGACATATCTGTTCATCGCACATGACCTTTCCATGGTGCGCCTGCTCTGCGACCGTGTGGCAGTCATGTATCTGGGCGTCCTCGTTGAGCTGTCAGAATGCGATGAGCTGTATGATAACCCTCTGCACCCGTACACCAAGGCGCTGCTCTCTGCCGTGCCGATCCCTGATCCGATCGTCGAGGAAAAACGGCAACGGATCATCCTGAAGGGTGAAGTTCCCAGCCCGGTGAATCCGCCATCCGGTTGCCGCTTCCACACGCGCTGCCCGATCGCCCAGCCGATTTGTACTGATCTGGTACCCGAATGGCGTGAAATGTTACCCGGCCATTTCGTGGCCTGTCATTTTGCCTAGACTAAAGGTTTTGCGTTTCAACATCAGATGGCTGTTTTACGCGCCGAGAGCGTGATGCTGTAAACGTTGACGCCGGCGCCTTCACCGGCGTGCACCTTTTTGCGCACGAGGATATCCTTGAACCCGGCCTGGGCGACCAGATCGATGTACTCCTGCTCCGGCAGCGCTCCAAAAACACAAGAGGGCCAGGCATCCGGGTTCTCCAGCAGCTCCAGGGGGAAAGAGCCGTCGGTTACGATATCGCTCACTTCCAGGCGACCCCCGTCTCTCAATGCCCGGAAGGTCTCAGCAAAGACCGCCCCTTTATCCTCGGTCAGATTGATCACACAGTTGGAGATGACCACGTCGACGGTGTTATCCTCAACAGGCAGCGCATCGGCATACCCGTGACGGAACTCCACATTGGTTATGCCCGCTTTTTGAGCCGTACGGCGCGCCCGTTCCAGCATCTCAGGCGTCATATCGACGCCGATGGCCTTGCCCGTCGGCCCAACCTGGCGGGCAGCCAGGAAGGCATCGATCCCCCCACCGCTGCCGATGTCCAGGACGACCTCACCCGGCTTCAGCGCAGCCAGGGCGGTCGGGTTGCCGCAGCCCAGCGAGATCTCAGCCGCCTCGGGCGGCACCTGGGCCTGATCAAGGGGCGTGTAGCCCTTGCCAATGTTAACCTCTTCGAGGGTGACGAAGCCCGGTGC
>CAZPWU010000459.1:0-2777 GCA_964590325.1 uncultured Anaerolineaceae bacterium
AATTGGGATTGACCCGTGATGAGGTGAGTCAACGGGTCGAGTTTGCTTTAAAGTCTCTGCGGATTGAAAAACTGCGCGACCGGGCCCCCCACCGGCTTTCCGGTGGAGAAAAACGCAGGGTGGCTTTGGCTTCCCTCTTAAGCTTGAAGCCTGACGTTTGGTTAATGGATGAGCCTACCGCCGGGTTAGATCCACGCAGCCAGTCCTGGCTTGTTGATTTTATTCTACAACAGCGTGCAGAAGGCAAGACTGTGATTACGGCGACCCATGATCTCAGCATTGTCCAACTGATCGCATCGCATATCTTCGTCTTCGATGAAGACCATCACATCGCCGCGATTGGAAGCCCACAGGAGATATTAGGTGACCATGAGCTGCTGCATCGCTGTAATTTGGTCCATTATCACCTGGCCTGGAACAATTAGGAAGGAGCTTGTTCTGTTTTTTTCTGGCATTCAGGGCAAAGGCCAAAGAAGGTCACATGGATGCTGTTGATCTGATAGCCGGTGCTGTCCTGGAATTGCTGGTAGAGTGGTGTCAGTGCGGCGTGGTCAATTTCACGCGTTTTACCGCAGGACCGGCAGATGAGATGGTGGTGGTTATGTTCAGCGATCTCGTAAACGAGCTGCCCATTTCCCACATGGGCGGCTAATACCAGCCCTTGGGCCGTTAAGAAACTCAGTGACCGGTAGACGGTCGGCTCGGTCAGACCGGGCATCGCTTCGCGGGCGAGCTGGTAGACTTCGACCGGGGTAAGATGCCGGCCCGAATCACGCAGAATACGCAAAATGGTCAGCCGCTGGGGGGTAAGCCGGTAGCCTTGGGAGTGCAGTTTTAGGGCAAGGGCATCGATCATTTTTATCCTTGTTATTGTAAGAATTTACAATAAGTTATTATAACTAAAAGTTGGATTTTAGAGAATACCATGCGGGATGTATAATAGTGATAACCAAACTCAGTTAAATTTATGATGTAGACAATCGGGGAGGTCACTATGTCAGAAAGCATTTCTCTATCTCCGACTGACCCTGTCTTCGCCCGTACCGTTTCATTACTGGACCGTATCTTCCCACCTCCTCGGAATTTCCCCATACGCCTGTGGAACGAAGGTCAACTGCCTGCGGCCGAGCTGCCTGCCTCTGACCAGGCGGCTTTCACGGTTGTCCTGAGACATCCTGGAGCGCTGCGGTGCATGTTTTCCCTGCCTATCGAGCTTAACCTCGGTGAAGCCTTTATCCACCGCAATTTTGATATCGAGGGGGATTTTTATGCTGCTATCTCACTGATAGATTCTATCTCAACCTGGGTCTTTACGCCTGGTGATATCGCCGGTCTGGCCCGGGATATCCTGGCCCTACCCAAGTCCAGCCCAGGCTATCCGGAGGGGCGCGGACCGGCCCGCTTGAGCGGTGCCCAGCATCCCCTGGGAAATGGTCTCGATTGACCGTATGATGAAAAACTCCATTTATACATCCCACAGTGAGGCTCACAATGAAAACGTCTAAAATCGTCTTCATCGGTGCTGGCAGCATGTCATTTGGCCTCAGCACCTATAGAAATTTGTTTTCGACTCAAGGACTGGCAGGCAGCACGCTTTGCCTGGTGGATATCGACCGCGAGAACCTGGAGCACATGGCCGCCCTGGCTCGTAAAATGAACTCCCAGTGTGGGACCAGTTATAAGATCGAAGCCACCACCGACCGACGTGAAGCGCTGCCGGGGGCGGAGTTTGTGATCAACAGCCTGGCGGTCGAACGCAACCGCCTGTGGAAATTGGATTTTGAAATCCCTAAGAAATACGGGATCCGCCATACCCTGGGTGAGAACGGCGGGCCGGGGGGATTATTTTTCACCTTACGTACTGTTCCCTTGATCCTGGACATCGCCCGCGACATGGAAGAACTGTGCCCGGATGCCTATTTCTTAAACTACTCGAACCCGGAGAGCCGTATCATCCTGGCGATGGGTAAATATACTCAGATCAAGTCGATCGGGCTTTGCCACGGTGTGTACATGGGCAGGGATGACGTTGCCAGGATCATGGGGATGGATCCTCACAGTGTCGATGTCTGGGCAGCGGGGTTAAACCATTTCCAGTGGCTCCTGGATATCCACGACAAATCGACTGGTCAGGATCTTTATCCACTCTTGTGGGAGAGGGAGAAAGCCTATGACCCGACCTATCTGCCGGTGACTCGTAAGCTGTTGCATGCCTTTGGCAAATGGCCTACCTGTAGCGACGACCACCTGGGAGAGTATGTGGCCTACGGCTGGGAAGGGGGCGAGGCAGGCTATGATTTTGAGGCAGACGACGCCCACCGTGTTGAGCTGAGGAAAAATATAGAGGCTGTGTTGTCGGATAAAGCGCCGGTCCCGGAAGATTGGACGAAGCCGGACGAAGAAAATGCGGTGAAGATCGTCACGGGCATCCTGCACAACCGGCCTACCCTCATTGAAGCGGGTGTCGTATACAATCAGGGTTCCATCTCAAACCTGCCATCCGACCTGGCGGTCGAGGTGCCGGTGATGGTCGGTGGATCGGGACTCCACCCCGTCGCGATTGGCTCGCTGCCGGAGGGGGCCGCGAAACTGCTGCAGGTCCAGGCAGGCGTCCAGCAGCTTGCCGTAGAGGCGGCTGTGCGTGGTTCGAGGGAACTGGCTCTCCAGGCGCTGCTGATCGACCCGGTCGTCAACAGCATCAGTGCAGCGCAAAAGATCCTGGACGAACTGTGGGAATATAACGAAGCTTACATCCGCGCCTGTGTCTAAGGGAATAG
>CAZPWU010000460.1:0-2774 GCA_964590325.1 uncultured Anaerolineaceae bacterium
TGCCGGATTTCTTCTGCCAGTTGAGCCAGGCGCTCAGCCCGCCGCGCGACCAGCACGAGGCGCATGCCTTCGCGGGCCAGACGCTTAGCGGTTGCTGCGCCGATTCCACTGGAGGCGCCGGTGATCACGGCGACCTTCCCTTGCCAATTTTCATCCACTTTTATATTACCCGGGGCGGTTTTCATATCGCTTTTGTGGTCTTAGTCCACAGATGGCTGTTCTCCCTGAACCACCGGATGGTATCGGCGATGGATTCACGGAGGGACCGCGGCATGTAACCTAACTCCTGGCGCGCTTTTTCGTGGCTGATTACGGAGTTACTGACCAGCGTTTCGAGTGAATAGGTGGTAAGACGAGGCCTGGCCTTTGCCAGGCGGTAATAGAAGGGTGTGAACTGTGCGAAGAATTTTGCCAGGCCAAACGGTACTTTGAAGTGAATACTATGGAAGCCGGTAATCTCCCAAATCGTTTCCATCAAACGACGGACGGTGATGCGCTCACCCGACAGGATGTAGCTCTCTCCGGTTTTTCCTTTCTGGCAGGCCAGGATATGGCCCTGGGCGACATCGCGCACATCTACGAAATCGTAAGCCCCATCAACATATAATTGGGGCTTGTTCTCAGCACATTCCTGGATCAACTGACCCATCTCGGAGCGGCGGTAATCGTATGGGCCGATCACACCGGTGGGGCAGACAATAACGGCATCCAGACCCTGTTCAACAGTATCCAACACCGCCAGCGAAGCCTCGGCTTTAGAACGATCGTAGGCACCGACCGGGTTGGATGGGTCGAAGGGGAGCGTTTCATCAATACAAATGCCATGCGGTGCACGGGTGATGGCATGGATTGAGCTGGTGTATATCAGGCGCCGTACCCTTGACAGGCGGGCAGCCTGTAAGACATTCTTTGTCCCTTGCACATTGACACGGTGGACCAGGTCGTTTTTTCCCGGTAGGATGGAGATTATTCCGGCGAGATGGTATACGTCTTGAATACCCTCAAACGCTGGCTGTATAGACTGAGGATCGAGGACATCACCCTTGACCATCTCGATATCCAAACCTATTAGAGGGGTAGTATCCTCGCCAGGCAGGATCAACGCTCGAACCTTTTGACCTCTCGATACCAATTCCCGTACCAAAACGTTACCGATATGTCCTGTTGCACCTGTAACCAGATTCATGATATTCTCCTTACGATCGTTACCTTACTAGAGACTTATGACATTCTCATGGTAGTTAAGGGTTCATCTCTGGCAATCCCATCCATGAGATATTGCATACTTAGCTGGGCAACCCCTTCCCAATTTGCGCCCTGCGGATCGAGAAACCCCTGCAGCAGAATGCCCACAGCCAACGATAGGATCACCCGTGATGCCATCTCAGCATCAACGGCCTTAATTGAACCTTCAGCGATGCCCTCCTGCATCAGCGTAGAGAAGAAAGCCTGATAACGACGGTAGGGGGCGATCGTCGTCTGCCACACGACCGGGTCGCGGCTGGCCTGAGACCAAAATTCAAAGAAAATAGATAGTTTCCCGCTGGCCGATTGGAAGATTTGCTTGACCATCCCGGCCATCTGGATCAGGGTTTGTGGGATATCCTGTTTCTCCTGGCGGATGAGGTTGATTGCCTTATCTAGGCCAGACAGCCATTCCTCCAGCAGGGCCATGAAGGCGGCATGCTTGGTAGGGAAGTGGTGGTAAAAGGCCCCTTTGCTGACCCCCGCAGCCTCGCAGATTTCAGCCACGCCCGTAGCATCGTAGCCGTTTTTAGAGAAGGTGGTTTGGGCTGCATCCAGGATGCGTGCCCGGGTTTCTTGGCTGCGTCGTTGCATGGCATTCTCCCTGGCTCAAGATGATAAATACCGACCGGTCGGTATGATTTTATACTGAGATGACCTACCCGTCAAGGGTATGTTGCATTATTGTAAGGAAGTTTAGAAAGAGGGCTATAATCATTCATCATGGTTAAAGTTAATCCTCAATCCCCCGTCATCCTCATCACCGGTGCATCTTCGGGAATAGGCGAAGCGACTGCACGGCTGTTCGCCGGGGAAGGCTATCGTGTCGTTCTGGCAGCCCGCCGTTATGAACGGCTGCAGGCCCTGGCTCAGGAAATCCAGGATGCCGGAGGACAGGCACTGGCTGTTGAGACTGACGTGAGCCAATTAGCAAGTGTACGCAACCTGGTCGATGCGACCCTGACCCACTATGGTCAGATCGATATCCTGTTCAACAATGCCGGTTTTGGACGGCTGGACTGGTTAGAGAAACTGGACCCGGTAGATGATATCGAGACGGTCATAAAGACCAACCTGACAGGTCTTATTCAGACCACATGGACCGTTCTGCCTCACATGATTCAACGCCGCTCTGGACATATTATCAATATGGTTTCTATCGCCGGCCTGGTCGCCACGCCGACCTATACCCTCTATGCTGCCAGCAAGTTTGGTGCGAGAGGTTTTACGGATGCTCTGCGCCGGGAAGTTAGCATTTGGGGTATCCGTGTCTCGGGCATCTACCCGGGAGCCGTTTATACTGAGTTCCCTGAACATGCCGGGATAAATCGTAAGACCGGCCTCACCACGCCACCGTTCCTGATGCTCAGCTCTGAGACTGTGGCGCGTGCGGTGTTCAGCCTGGTAAGGAGGCCGCGCCGGATGCTGGTCATCCCATGGCCCATGAAGATCGGCTGGTGGTTTGCTTCCTTATTTCCGTGGATTTCTGACCGGATTTTTGAGTGGAGCTTCGTGAGACCGGAAAGAAA
>CAZPWU010000461.1:0-2753 GCA_964590325.1 uncultured Anaerolineaceae bacterium
GGGCTTCGTTGATGCCGGTTTATCAAGCCTCGACCTTCTCAATAATCGGCGTTTGTTATTGATATTAGCATTCTGGTCCGCCTTTGTGTGGGGGACGGCTATTCTTAATAATTATCTGGTTTTGTTGGCTTTTAATATTCGCCTCCCTCTGACGGCTCCACTCCTTCTTTTGATTGGACTGCAAGCTGGTATATCTATATCAACCGTACCAGGAACAATAGGTCTTTTTGAATATATTTGTGTTTTGGCCTTATCGCTATTCCAGATCGACCGGACCTCTGCCTTCAGCTATGGTATCTTGCTGCATAGTATTGTATTTATACCGTGTACCCTACTGGGGATTTTATCTTTTTGGCTCCTCGGTTTGTCGGGTTCGCAAGGTCGCCTCCGTAGAGAAGCGGGAGAAAATCGTTGAACTCCGTAGAGGTCCTCGGGGTACGGGTCTCTTGCATAGATAAAAATGGTATTCTAGGTTTTGTCAAAGACTGGGCTAATGCTTCTCTGCCTCGTACGATATTGTATGTTAATGCTCATTGCCTTAACAGTGCTAGCATAGACCCAGAATACCGTTCCATCCTCAATCAGGCTGACTTAGTTTATGCCGATGGGATCGGCGTTGTGTATGCTGGTCGGTTGATAAATCATTGTTCTCTGCAAAAGATCACCGGTCGGGATTGGATCTGGGATTATTGCGAGATGGCGGAAGCGATATCCATCAGCATGTATATTCTGGCAAGCCGGCCTGGCGTCGCCCAAAAAGCTGCTGGAATCCTCCTTCAGAAACAGCCAAGATTGAATATCTTGGGTGTCACAGATGGTTACTTCGTTAATAAAAAAGAGCAGGATATTTTAAAAGATATATCCCTGAGAAAACCACAGGTTGTGTTCGTAGGGATGGGAACACCCTCCCAGGAAAAATGGATTTGGAAACACCGAAGCGAAATCGCTGCACCGGTGTGTTGGTCGGTCGGTGCCTTATTTGACTATGTCGCAGGGGTTGAGCCTCCCGTCCCAAATTGGTTGAACTCACTGGCTTTAGAATGGTTCTGGCGCTTGCTGATGGATCCGATCGGTAAATGGAAGCGCTATTTGTTAGGCAACCCTCTGTTTGTTATGCGAGCACTTAAAGAGAAGTATAAAAATAAGTCATCCTGATTTGATGATGGTTCAAATAAAGTCAGTTTTATTTGTTTGCACAGCAAATATCTGCCGCTCACCGATGGCTGAAGCCTTCTTTAAAAACAGGGTAGCAGAAATCCAAGAGACAACCAATTGGCGCATCGAATCGGCAGGTACCTGGGCATTGGAAGGCGAGCCAGCCTCATATAATGCACAGATCATCACGCAGGAATTAGGATTAGACCTTTCCGGTCACCGATCTCGTTGTGTGAGCCGGGAAATAATCGGCTCGTTTTCTTTGATCCTGACGATGGAACGTGGTCATAAGGAAGCCTTGCAGGCGGAATTTCCCAGATATGCAGACCGAATTTTCCTACTTAGTGAGATGGCAGGCCTCGTGCGAGATATCCGGGATCCATACGGTAGCACGCTTCTCGATTACCGTGAGAGTGCACGAGAGATTGATGATTACTTGACAAAAGGCTTCGCAAGAATCAACCAGCTCACTCAGGCTAATGCAACTCCCTATTCTAGTACCGGATCTGAGTAAATAATGCATTTCAGTCAACCGGCATCATCAGATACTAGACAAGGTCGTGTGACACCGACGAACCCATGGTTCAGGCATGAGGACTGGCGATTGGGATTGATTTTACTCGTTGGGTTGGTGCACGGAATTATCTATATTATCACCATCCCTCCCTGGCAGCATTATGATGAGCCTAATCATTTCGAATATTCCTGGCTGATCGCCCAGCGAGGTGTTTTACCACGCCCGGGTGATTATGATCAGTCCATGCGTCGCGAGGTTGCCGTGTCGATGATTAACCACGGCTTTTTTAAAGGGATGAGTTTCATTCCTGACCTCAATGTACAAGGCCAACCCATTTGGATCGGAAGCTACTCCCAGCTTAATGATCCGCCACTATATTATTCGCTGGTATCAATACCTTTACGACTGTTCCGACTGGATGGGGTTACTCAACAACTATATGCAGCGCGCTTGATCTCATTACTATTGTTCCTGCTCAGCATCGTGGCGGCCTGGGGGGCAGTTCGTGAAGTGACCTCACGCGAAAGCCGGTTACGCTGGCTGGTACCGATGACTTTAGCACTTTTACCTGGTTATGTTGATTTCATGACTTCTGTAAATAATAATGTCGGAGCAGTGGCTTTTTTTTCTCTGTTTTTGTGGTTTATTCTACGGTTAGTAAGACGTGGTTTTAGATGGCAGGATTTTTTGTGGGCAGTCATCATGACAGGGTTTTGTCTCTTGACCATGAAGATTGTATGGATTGCACTGCCCTTATTAATGGTCACGCTCATATTCTCTTTATCAATGGGTCATTGGCGAGGGTTGACCTGGGGATTGTCTATTTTTGTTGTTGTTATGTCCCTGGGGTTAATTTTTTCCTGGGGGGATGCTGCCTGGTGGGGGCGCAGTGGTCTTCAAAAAGCCACAACCCGTGCGGTTGTTTCTAATGCTCCACTTGGAAGGGTCGCGTTTCGGCTGGATGCCACTCCCGGATCACCACCACCGTATCTCGTTCAACTTTTACCAATAGCATCGGGTCAGGGTCTTAAGGGTAAGACAGTCACCTTAGGGGGATGGATGTGGGCAAGCCGTCCAATTG
>CAZPWU010000462.1:0-2744 GCA_964590325.1 uncultured Anaerolineaceae bacterium
CGCCGATCAACAGCAGCAGGTTGCCAATGACCTGGATGATGAACCTGGAAAAAAAATTGGATAATGCGGTCACATCGCCGTCGATGCGTTCGATCATCTCACCCGGCGTGCGGGCGTTATGGAACGACAGGTCCAGGTTCAGGCAGTGCTCAGCCAGGTCGGCGCGCAGAGCGTTGGTGGCCGTCCAGCCGACATTCTCGCTGACGTAAGTCGCCAGGACGGAGACCATCTGCTGAGCGAGTGCCACGCCCAGGAAGAGCAGCGCCACGTTCAGCAAAGTCTGCAGCGCGCCGCCCGCCTGGACAGTATCGATGAAACGGCGCATGATCTGCGGGTTGACGAGCTGCAGGATGATATTGCTGAAAAGCAGGGCAGCCAGCAGAGAGGCCAGGAGCCTCTGCGACTTGAGGTATCTGGCCAGAAGCTTGCGATAGGGTTGGATAGACGCAGTCATGGATGTCTTGAGTGAAGTATACCGTGATTTTAGAACGGGAGCCGTGATGGGAGTGGAGAATAGGAAGATTGGATGAAGCTACGACCTTTGGGGCGTGCTACAATTGGGAATGTTAGAGAGTTTTACAGAGAGAATGAAAAGATACTAGAGGAGGCCACGATGGATTATTCGCAGATCAAAGGCTTCAATTATCAACCCAGTTACGGCAGCAGCGGTTTTGAGCTCTGGCAGAAGTTCGACAGCACGATCATCGAGAAAGAGCTCGGCCTCGGAAAGAAGTATTTTCCAGGCATGAACGCCATCCGGCTGTGGCTGTCCTGGGATTCATTCATAAGAAACCCTCATCGATTCGAGGCTGATTTTGAAACAGTCCTGGCAACCGCCAGCCGTTACGACTTGCTGGTCATGCCGGTGCTATTCAACCGCTGGCACGATGCCTTTCTCGACTACGGTGGAATCTACATCGACCACTTTCTACCGCGTGTCAGCTGGGTGCAGCGTGAGCGCATGTTCGAACCCTACCTGGAAGTCATTGTAGGAAAACATGCCTCTGACCCGCGCATCTTCGCCTGGGACCTGTGCAACGAGCCGTTCTCGTACTCCTGCGCCCCAGAGGAAATCCCGGATATTGTGAAAGCCGAATACGATTGGCTGAAGGGAATTTACAACGCGTGCAAGGCGCTTGGGACTGCGGCTCCGATCACGGTGGGCATCCACCCGGGTCATGGCCTGAAAGGTATTCAGCAGATCGAACCGATCTCCGATCTCTTGAGCATCCATCCGTACTGGACGGCTGACAGCCCACCTCATCCAAAGGCAGACTTTGTTAGACTGCTGGATGATTACGTCCAATTCGCCTATAAATCCGGTAAACCGCTCCTGGCGACCGAAACCTGCTGGGGTGCCCTGGATGACATGAAACGGGTGGATATTATCAAATATACACTCACTGAACTCTGGAAACGCCAGATCGGTTGGCTGGTGTACCTGCTCCACCACAGCCTGATCGCTGACGCCCATCGCCCCGAGTATGGACCGGTTGGTCCTGCGGGGAATCTGTCATTTATCGAAGCCGATGGCAGCTTACGACCGGGGCATACAATATTCAACGACTTTTAGTATCAAACATCACCCTTTAACCCAATCCCGTTCTCTCTCCGAAACGGGGAGGGAAGGGAAAAAAACATAAGGAGAACAATATGTCCGACTTCAATGGCTTAGGTATGACACTTGGTAATCTATGGCGGCTGTCCAAGGCTAAAACGCGCTCGATCAGCGCCGAGAACCCCACCGGTGAGAAGGGTAAGGGCGGCATGGCGGTGACGGGAACCGGGGCCAGCTGCGCACGTGACCTGGGCCAGGGCTGGAAAGTGTCGCCCAGCGTGGTGATCGAGGCAGGGCAGACCTTCACCCTGGCGGATATCGAAGGGCCGGGTGCGATCCAGTCCATGTGGCTGAGCGGCGATGTGGCGCGTAAAGGGGCCGGGAGCCGCTTCTATATCCTGCGTATCTACTGGGATGACCAGGAGAAGCCCTCAGTGGAATGTCCCATCGCCGACTTCTTCGCCTCGGGCTGGGGGCAGTTCGCTCAGGTCAGCTCGCTGGCGGTAGCCGTAAACCCCAACCGCGGCTACAACTGTTTCTGGGAGATGCCCTTCCGCAAGCGCTGCCGGGTGGTACTGGAAAACCGCCATTCCGAGCCTGTCACCCATTATTATCAGATCAACTATACCCTGACCGATGTCCCGGACGAGGCAGCTTATTTCCACGCCCAATTCCGGCGCGTCAACCCGCTGCCCTATATGCAGCCCTTCACCATCCTGGACAGGGTCAGGGGCAGGGGGCAGTACGTGGGGACGGTGCTGGCTTATGGGGTCCATAACAACGGATGGTGGGGCGAGGGTGAGATCAAGTTCTACATCGACGGTGACAGCGACTTCCCGACCATCTGCGGCACGGGCACGGAGGACTATTTCGGCGGAGCCTATGACTGGGATGTGGATGGGCAGTATGTAACCTACTCAACGCCGTTCATGGGCATGCACCTGGTCATCCGCCCGGACGGTTTGTACCGATCGCAACAGCGCTTCTCGATGTACCGCTGGCACATCATGGACCCGGTGCGCTTCGAGAGCGACCTGCGCGTGACGATCCAGGCCCTGGGGTGGCGGGAGGGCAGGCGCTACCTGCCGTTGCAGGACGACATCGCCTCGGTGGCGTACTGGTACCAGACGCTGCCCACCGCCCCGTTCCCTCCCCTGCCGGATAAGGACGCCCTGGAGATTATCTA
>CAZPWU010000463.1:0-2720 GCA_964590325.1 uncultured Anaerolineaceae bacterium
GACGCAATACGTCGCTCCTCGAAACCACGGCCAGTGGTTTCGAACTAATATCATACTACCCCAGCAGCACCCGGTCAGGACCGCGTTCGATCTCCCATGGGTATACAATGTGGGCGTCGGTGATGGCAGCGTAGTAATCCGGGCGGACGGTGCCGAACAGGCTACGGTAGGGGTTGAAGTGCATGACGCATGTCGAAGGGAAGCCCCCTGCCGCCGAGACCCGGTTTTTGACTGCGGTGATAGTACGCCCCGAGCCCCACACATCGTCGATGACCAAAGTGTAGCGGCCGCGCAGCAGGTCATCTCCCGGGAACTGCAGGAACCTGGGCCAGGCGAACAGCCCGCCGCGCTCGCGCTCGAATTCGGCCGGGAAGTCCACCGCGGCGGTCAGGATGTGGGTGAGGCCCATGGATTCGGCCAGCATCCCGCCGGGGATGATCCCGCCGCGCGTGATCATCACCATGGCATCGAACTCCCTCTCAAATTGGGGGAGCAGGTGGTCGATCAGTTTGTCAACATCATTCCAGGTGAGGACTTCACGCCGCATTTGCATGGGGAACTCCTACGATCTTTATCTTTCTCCCAAATTGCAGTGAGTAGAGGGCTTTCCCCTTCCCTGGGGAAGGGGAAAGGGGGATGGGGTGCATCACTGTTTTCGAGCACTTTCTATTATAACAAAGAGACTGGGTCCACTTCAACCCGCCAATCGTGCAGCAATGGTCGGTCGTTGCCTGATAGACGGCTGCGCAGGAGCGAGGCGGGGTCAGGGCCGCGCAGGACGATCTGCCAGCGGTACAGGCCGCCCAGCCGGGCGAAAAAGCACGGCACCGGGCCGACGATCTCGGTAGCACGGCGACCCTCGGTCGATATCCAGCCCTGGATTTGAGCAGCCAGGCTGAGAGCGGCCGCTTCTGCCTGGACCGGGTCAGCATGCCGGTATTCTAACCGCACCACCCGCCCGAAGGGAGGATATCCCAGCTTGCGGCGATGGGCCAGCTCTTGCTGATAGAAGGCCTGGTAATCGTGGTGCGCCGCGGACAGGATGGCGTAGTGCTCGGGTTGGAACGTTTGCAGGATGACCTGCCCGCCCAGCGGGCTGCGCCCTGCTCGCCCGGCGACCTGCGTCAGCACCGAAAATGTGCGCTCGGGGGCGCGGTAATCCGGCATGTTCAGGCCCACGTCAGCCAGCACCGCACCCACCAACGTCACCAGTGGCAGGTCCAGGCCCTTCGCCAGCATCTGAGTACCGATCAGCACGTCGGCACGCTGGTTGCTGAAATGGCTCAGGATAATATCATGGGCGCCTTTCAAGCGGGTGGTCTCGTAGTCCCAGCGCAGGGTGCGCGCCTGGGGATAGAGTGCCTGCACCTCGGCCTCCACGCGCTCGGTACCCGTGCCATACTGGCGGATGCGCCCCCCGCCGCACTGCGGGCAGGTCTTTGGCATCTTGCGTTGGTAGCCGCAGTGATGACAGACCAGCTCAAAGGTTGCAGGTTGGAATGCTGGAAGGTCAAGAGGATGGATGGTTGGGACACTCGAACGTTGGGTATGGAAGGTCAGCGGCAGGTCGCAGTGTGGGCATTTCAAGACGTGGCCGCAGTCCCGGCAGAAGACATAGGTGGCAGTACCGCGCCGGTTGAGGAACAGGATCGCCTGTTGGCCTCGATCGAGGACCTGGCCCAGCGTAGCTTGCAGGGTGCGGCTGAAGATGGACGAGTTGCCGGCCTTCAGCTCCTGGCGCATGTCCACCACCGTCACCGGGGGCAGGTCGGTCGTCTCGGCCTGCCCCTCCAGGGGATGGTAGTGGGATTCGGCTCTCAGGCGCTCGATCTGGCTGCGCACCGCCTGCTCGTGGGCCAGGATGCGCGACGGCAGGCTTAAATAGCGCCATTGGCCTTGCATGGCGCGGTAATAGCTGGCGATATCCGGTGTGGCTGAGCCCAGCACACAGGCGGCACCAGCCAGACGTGCATAAGTCACGGCGACCTCGCGGGCGTGATAGAAGGGTAGCTCGGACTGATAGTACGAATCGTCGTGGAACTCGTCCAATACAACCAACCCCAAATTGGGGAAGGGCGTAAACAGGGCGCTGCGCGGGCCGACTACTACCGCCAATTGCCCGAGGCGCGCCCTGCGCCAGGTGTCGTAGCGCTCACCGGCAGACAACCGTGAATGGACGAGTCCAACCCGTCCGGGGAAGCGGGCGACGAAGCGGCGTACCGTTTGAGGGGTCAGGGCGATCTCCGGCACCAGGATGATCGCCTGCCTGCTTATTTTAATAACCTCGTCCACCAACCGCAGGTAAATCTCAGTTTTCCCGGAGCCTGTGACGCCGTGCAGTAAAAAGGGAGGCGAGGGTTGGCCTGAGGTGGCGGCATGGAGGCCGGCCTGGATCGCCTCCCAGGCCGCCTGCTGGTCACGGGTGAGCGGTGGCGGCTCGGCTGGCACGAACTCGATTTGGGTCAGCGGGTCGCGCCAGACCTCACTCTCGCCCAACATCACCAGGCCGCGCTCCGCCAAGACGTACAGGTCGCTCAGGTTGCCACCGCTTTCGGCGTAAGCCCAGGTCACATCGACCGGGCCGGCCTCGCGCATCAAGAAGTGCACCATTGCCTGTCGGCGTGCCAGCGCAGCCGAGCCCGCACGACCCAGGTCGGTTAAAGCGGCCTCGGCAGCTTGGGGCGGGCAGGCCAGTTGGGCGGTATGCACCGTCTTGGGCT
>CAZPWU010000464.1:0-2715 GCA_964590325.1 uncultured Anaerolineaceae bacterium
CGGCATGGCATCCAGCATGGTCTCGACATCGGTGAAAGCCTGCGCTCCGTAGCGACGCGCTGTGAAACTTCCCGGTAAAAGCTCAGGGCCTGGGCGATCTTTTCCCCAGCGTTCTCGCGGGATGGGCTGGATGGCCCGCCAAGGCAAAGCGGAACACCAAAATGAGCAGTGAAGCGCAGCGCTTTCTCGGCACCGGCCAGGTCCTCCTCGAATTGGCGTGGGTCGGTAAACCCGTCCCGCGCGTAGGCGAAAGCTGCGCAAGCAAGCCCCCTCTTCTCCAGCTCTTTCTCGATGCCCCGGGTGCTCGAAAAACCTGCCGATCATATTGTTGCTGAATTCGACACCGGCATACCCGGCCGCGGCAATTGCATCCAGGATTCGCTCCGGCGTGCCTCGCCATTCAGCACCTAGCATCTCCCAGCTATATGTCTGGCAGCCGATTTTGAAGGATGGCATTATTTCCTCCGCTCCCACAAAAAGTAAGAGATTTCAAATAGCGATGACGCTATTATAGCCCCTGCGGGGAAATCGATCCTGCCGCGAATGCACGATATCACCACTGGATCGAGCATTTTTCTGGGCAGTTATCCGACATTTTTAACACCAAAGAAATTCCATATTGACTGATACACAACTCTGATAAATCACATATAATGTTATCAAACCCACCCTGAATCTAAAATCGCGACGCTCAATTCTTAGTTATGAAAGGAAGATCACCGTGTCATCTTTAGATTGGCAGCAGCTTCATCATGAAGCCACAATCGTCGATTTGCACATTCACCCATCCATGCAGCAGCAGTTGTTCAGGCGCAATCTCAACCTACGTTACGTGATCAACCGCACCTTGCACGGCAATCCGATGAGCGTGCGTGCCAGTTTCCCTCGCTTGCATGACGGCGGATATGACGTGATCTTCTCGACGCTGTATGTGCCGGAGATGGGTATCCTAAAAGACTTCCCCATCGTCAAACTGTTCCGTTTCTTGCGTCCCGACCTGTGGAAAAAACTGATCATCTTGCCACCTTTCGACGCTACACTCAAGATCATGAGTGACATGGAGGCGGCTGTGGCGTCATCGACCAGCGTCGATGCGATGAAGGTGGCTGGTTCTGTTACCGAGCTCGATGCCATCCTGCGAGAGCCGAAAGACGAGCGACCAATCGCTGTAATCCATGCCGTTGAAGGCGCTCACAGCCTGGGAAGTGAGGATGCCACCGATGAAGACGTGTTGCACCACCTGGAAGCGCTGTACCAGCGCGGTGTGATCAGTATCACCCTGGCCCATTTTTATCCGAACCGGGTTGTTAACCCGTGTTACCCCTTCCCAGAAGATATCGCCCGACTGGCAGCCAACCCGACTCTTTGGCGTGATCTGACGCTGGGTCTGACGGACCTGGGCAAGCAGGTGGTAGAAAGGATCATCGAGCTGGGTATGCTCATCGATGTATCCCACTGCACGCCCACTGCTCGCAAACAGATCTACGATATCGTTGACGCCAGTGGCAAGCGTATTCCGTTGATTGCCTCACACGTCGGCGCATACGCCATCGATCCGTCGCCCTATAACCTGACCGATGGGGAGATCCAGCGCATTGCCCGGGATGGCGGTGTAATCGGTGTAATCTTCATGCCGTATTGGTTGATGCCCAAAGAGAGTGGTCAGGGCCTCAATTTCATTTCCCGCCACATCCAATATCTGATCGATGTCGGTGGTGAAGATGTCGCCGGCATTGGCACCGATTTCGACGGTTTCACCACCCCACCGGATGATCTGGACAACGCTTCGCAGATGCCACGACTGACCCAACGTCTGGTGGTCGATGGCCACAACGAGGTGCTCATCAAGAAAGTTTTGGGAGGAAATGCGTTGCGCGCAATTCATCAAGGCTGGGGTAAGAAAACGTAACCAGTAGCTGCGGGGTCGACGTCTTTGGTTTAGGCTGCCCAACCCCCGCAAGAAGGCTGCCATGAAGACTGTTGTCGCAGGTGCACTGGGCGAATGCGTCCATGTTGCCGGGGTGAATAACTTTTTACGTCTGGCTGAGGCGGTTGGCTGGCGGACGGTGTTCCTTGGACCAGCGGTCTCGGTGGGGGGCATGCTGGAGGCAGCCCGACTTGAGAAGGCGGAGCTGGTGGGCGTCTCGTACCGCCTGACGCCCGATACAGGTGAGCGCTTGCTCGGCCAGTTTGCCGAAGAAGCATCTGAACTGCGGGAAGCGGGTGTGCGTTTTGCCTTCGGTGGCACACCGCCGATAGCCGAACGGGCGCGGGCATTGGGCTTCTTCGAGCGCGTCTTTGACGGCAGTGAGCCTCCTGAGGCGGTGATCGCCTACTTAAAAGGGCAACCCCTTGCGGCCCAGGCAGAGGTAAATTTCCCACAAACAGCGGTTGAGCGCATCCGCTGGAAGTCCCCCTATCCCCTGATCCGCCATCATTTCGGCCTTCCGACGGTGGAGGCGACCCGCCAGGGGATCGAGAAGATCGCCGACGCCCAGGTGTTGGATGTCATCTCCCTGGGGATCGATCAGGACGCTCAGGAAAGCTTCTTCCACCCCGAGCGGCAGGACCCGCGCCGTACCGGGGCCGGTGGGGTTCCTGTACGGACCCCAGAGGGCTACCGCTCTCTATATACTGCCAGCCGGCGGGGCAACTATCCACTGGTGCGCACCTACTGGGGCGCCGATGGCTTCATCCGCCTGGCCGAGATGTACG
>CAZPWU010000465.1:0-2706 GCA_964590325.1 uncultured Anaerolineaceae bacterium
AAAACCGGATTATCCGCTGCTGATGTTATAAACCGTCAATCTTTATTTGGTCCCAATCGGTTAACAGAGGAGAAAAGTGAACCGTTCTGGGTCGATTTCATAAAAGAGTTGTGCGTTATTTTTCATAATGTTAATCACATTACTCCCAGGTTTGCAGATTATCCTTCAAACGAAATCCTTGAATATTAATTACTGGGTGCTTATAATTACCTTGACCATAATCGGTACTTTTTGGATAGATATAAAAAAAACACTAATATATAAGGGCGGTTAGGGAAATTTATGCCACTCGTATCGGTCGGGTGCCATTTTTAAAATGGATATTGGATATGTTGCAAGCGGTTGATAAACATCACCTTGAAAAAGACGTAACTTAGATGCGAAAGGAATTTGCCATGAATATCGGTGTGGTATTTCCACAAACTGAATACAGCCACGATCCGGCAGACATCCGTGATTACGCTCAGACCGCAGAGGGTTTAGGGTTTTCTCACATTGTTGCCTATGACCATATATTAGGGGCTAACCCAAACCGTCCTGGGGGCTGGCAGGGACCTTATACCTATCAAACATCCTTCTTCGAGCCATTTATACTGTTCAGTTATTTAGCCGGGATTACAAAAAGAATCGGTTTCACTACAAGTATAATCATTCTGCCTCAACGGCAGACTGCCCTTGTAGCCAAGCAAACCGCAACACTGGATGTGTTATGCGGTGGTCGTTTGCGCCTCGGAATTGGGTTGGGATGGAATGAGGTTGAATATATCTCCTTGGGCGAGGATTTCCACACCCGAGGCCGGCGCGTCGATGAACAAATTGCTGTGCTCCAGCAGTTGTGGACGCAGCCATTGGTCGACTTTAAAGGCCAGTGGCATACCATCCCAGACGCAGGGATCAACCCTCTGCCAATCCAACGCCCCATACCTATCTGGTTTGGTGGACACGCCGAACCTGTACTAAAGCGCGCAGCCAGGATGGGCGATGGCTGGATGCCCAACTTTCGATCCGCTGCTGACTCTCGCCAGGCGCTCGAGATATTAGAGAAATATCTGGCTGAATCTGGCAAGCCGCGGGATAAGTTCGGTATCGAAGCGCGTATCCCATACGGGGAGGGTAAGCCCGAAGTCTGGCACAGGCTTATCAGTGAGTGGCAAGCGGCTGGGGCAACCCATTTTTCAGTCAACACAATGGGGTATGGCTTTAATTCACCCACTGACCATCTCGGTGCTATACAAGCTTTCGCTGCTTCTGTTGGATTATCGCCCGCCTGACCTTAAGGGGTATCACTGCCTATGCGCATATCACTACCTGGTTTTTCAATGGCTTATGATGACCGCGGTCGGGGGCTTCCGCTACTTTTTATTCACGGATATCCACTGAACCGTACCTTGTGGGAGCCGCAAATTGACGATCTATCCTATACAACCCGCGTTCTAACAGTTGATCTACGCGGTCATGGCGAGTCCGATCCGATGCCTGGACCTTATCCCATGGATTTACTCGCGGATGATTGCATCTCTCTCCTGGATGCACTTGGGATCACCACGCCTATCGTTATCTGTGGCCTGTCTATGGGAGGCTATGTGACATTTGCCTTCTATCGACGATGCGCAGCGCGTGTGGCAGGTCTTATACTGACTGCTACACGAGCCGGAGCTGATTCATCCGAAAGCAAAGCCAACCGAGATAAATCTGCGGTATTAGCTCAAGAAAAAGGGGCTGATGTCATTGCTGAGGCGATGCTGCCCAGGTTATTATCACCAAAAACATTAACCGCCAGACCAGATCTGGTCGATCGCGTTCGTAAAATCATGAGAGGCATCTCTGTCGATGGGATCGTTGGAGATTTGACCGGTATGAGAGATCGCCTGGATTCCACACCCCTGCTGACCCAGATTAATATACCAACCCTCATTATTTACGGTGCTGATGACCAAATCATCCCCCTGAGTGAAGTTGAGTTTATGCATCAGGCAATTATTAATTCAAAACTTAAGATTATCCCTGACGCTGGGCACCTGCCCAATCTGGAGCAGCCGGAATTATTTAACCAGGTAGTCAAGGAATTTACCAAATTTATCAGAGGTCACATATGAATAAGGACGACCTTATCGTCGCAATTACAGATGAGCGTGCTAAATTCATGTCCAGCATAGATGGACTATCTCCAGAAGATATGCAAAAACCTGGGGTAGTTGGAAATTGGTCGGTGAAAGATATCCTATCCCATATCAGCCTTTGGGAAGCTGAACTGGTTAAGTTCCTCTGGCTATCACACCAGGGTCAGACACCGAACAGCTTACAATTGACAGTCTCATCAGTGGATGCAGTCAATGCCAGGTGGTATAACGAAAACCGCAACCGTCCACTAGATCGTATTCTGGATGACTTCCAGAATGTCTACAAGCAATGCTTACTGCGAATTGAAGCCTTCTTAGATAAAGACTTAACCGATCCTCAGCGGTACACATGGCAAAAAGGTAGAGCTTTATGGGAATGGATTGCAGAGGATACTTTCCGACATGAGGCAGAACACGGAGCTCAGATCCAGGCCTGGCGTGCCGAACATTCTATCTAATTTTTTTACATAAATGATACACCGTTGTCTGGTCCGGCTGAGATACCGGTTCACTCACGATCTGATATCCATGCTTCTCCCAAAAACGGATCGCATCTAGATTATTTATTTGGACAGCCGAATCAATA
>CAZPWU010000466.1:0-2702 GCA_964590325.1 uncultured Anaerolineaceae bacterium
CTGGCGCACCTCGACCGCCAGGTAGGCCAGCAATGCGCGCACCTTGTTCGATTCGAAAGCCATAATCGGCTTCCCATCCAAGGTGACCTCAAACGGCCCCAGGAACCGAAATCCCAGTCGCGCCATCCGTTCCTCCATTCGCTGATGATCCCCTGTACCTGACCACCTTAATATAGCAGAAAACTAACCCAGTTACAAGAATTTCTCAAATCCCAACCAAATACCAACGTTTTCCCAACGCCTCCCATCTTTCTCCCCACGCTCTCTCCGGCTTTTCCCCCACCTCGAATCGCTACCCTGAAGCTGAAGCAATCGAGGAAACGGGTACCAGCCAAACCAGGAGAGAGTGAACATGAAAAAGAACATTTGCCTGACCAGCCTGACCATCGCCTTGATCTTATGCACTTTATTCCAATACCGATCGATTTCTAAGAATATAGACCCCCTGGCAGAGACCAATCATGAAGCGACCGGGTATCTAAAGGCGCTACCATCCAATCTGGTCGTCCCTCCTGTGCTCCCAGCCACGATCAAGGATCCCGAAATACTGGCAGCCTGGATTTACCTCTACAACCAGCGGGTACCTTTTCAGCTCTGGGATGGAAGCACCTTGAACGGTCGTAAGCTGGCGCAGTTCATACTGGGTAACCGGATTGCCGTCACGTGGGGTACCAAGGAGATCTGCAACGGCATCTCATGCGCTCCTCGCGATGGGAAAAATAAGGCCTACCCGATTTACATCAGTGCGTCGTTGAAGGACCAGCCGGATGGTGGAATCATAACGCTTGCCGAGACGCTGGCTCACGAAATCTTTCACCATACTGAACCTTTCGGTAACGTGGGCGACACCAAATTTGAAGAATACCGGGCTTTTTTTGTGGGCGAGAAAGTCGCACAAACGACATGGATCGATTTTCAGGGTTATGACTCTCTGAATCCGGTCTGTCTGAAGAATTGGTTCACGGATCACCACATGCAGTACTACTTGGACCTTGATCCTTATCCAAAGGTCATGAGCGAGTCGATAAAATCCACTGCACAAGGCTGTGCGCTAGGACTGTCGATAAACGAGTAAGATTTCCACTGCAAAGGCTTTAGCCGGAGCAGTTACCCAACAAGTCATATCATTAGAATATGAGTTGGCCGCGCGCACTCCTGGCATTACAGTCGAAGGAAAATGATCGTAGCCGCGATACACAACCCCCATGCCGCCCCGGCCCCGCTCTGAGTATAAACGATAGCGTTGGTTCAGGATATTGCCGATCATGTGATCATAAGCCTGACCCTTCCGCAGGGTCCCAATTAGCCCTTAAAAGCGGAGCGATAAACAGCTCAATCCGCCATCCATTTTTTGGAATTCAGACATTTCCAATGCAATCACTGAATAACCGAAACTACGTATGGTTTTTTGGAACCCCGGGAAACCGGCTGCAATCAAGACATAATCGTTGACCCGCACGCAGTTGGCAGCGTAGTTTTCAGAGGGATCGATACGGACAATATCATAACCTTTAAATACTTCCATCTCTGCCAATGTGTCAACCAGGACCAACCGATTGTCACCGAGGTAGGCTATACCGCTTTTGAGATGGAGAATGCCTTTGATGCCCCGGATGTCAACAAAGGTATAGGTGTAACCCTCACGAGATAAGAAACCAGCCAGTTGCTGCGCACCCTCTACGTTTGTCCTCTTGGATATCCCAATAAAGAAATGACCCTCAACTTCGCAAATATCGCCCCCATCCAGTGTGCCGGGCGGCATTATAGAATAGAGCGTCCGGAAAAACCGGGTAAGCGCTTCTTGGATGCTTTCTACCTCTCCTCGCCGGCTGATGGCACCGGGACGGGTCAGGATGGCGAGGCGGTCTGTGAGGACGGCGGTGTCCTCCACAAATGTAGAGTCTGGATATCGAGGGTCGGCTGGCAGCCTTGTCAAAGTCAAGCCGCACTGCTGCAGGGCTTCACAGTATTTTTCATGCTGCTTCAAGGCCTCTTCAACGATTGGCGAGCCCATGTTGGCAGTCGTTAAACCTTCTGCAAAATTACCCCCTGGTATTCTAACGATAGCGTTCTTAAACATACGCCTTTCATCCCTCCATTGTCCTCGGCCGGTACTGCAGCGCCTCTGCCAGGTGCACCGGGGCGATCTGCTCTGCGGCTGCCAGGTCAGCGATGGTCCTGGCCAGCTTGAGGATGCGGTGGTAGGCGCGTGCTGAGAGCTGTAGCTGCTGCATCGCCGTGCGCATCAGGGAGAGGCTGGCCTCGTCGAGGGTGCAGAACTGGCGCACCTCCGCCGGGCGCATGTCGGCGTTGCAGGTAATATCCATGCTGGCAATGGCCTCCCCTTTAGAGCCGTCCGTACCTGCAAACCGTCTGCGCTGGATCTCCCTGGCTGCTTCCACCCGGGCGCGGATGGCCTCCGAGGGTTCTCCCAATCGCTGGTCGCTTAACTTATCATATTCCACCCTGGGCACTTCGATGTGGATGTCGATGCGGTCGAGCAGCGGACCGGAGATGCGCTTCTGGTATTTGGTGACCAGGGCTGATGAGCAGGTGCAGGGCTTGACCGGGTCGCCGTAATAGCCGCACGGGCAGGGGTTCATCGCCGCGATCAGTTGAAAGTTTGCGGGGAAAGTCAGCGATCCCTGGGCGCGGCTGATGGTGACGATCTTGTCCTCGATCGGCTGGCGCATCACTTCCAG
>CAZPWU010000467.1:0-2696 GCA_964590325.1 uncultured Anaerolineaceae bacterium
ATGGCCCGCCGCAGCCGCTCATCTTCGGTCGCCGGGTGCTGGATACCGAGCTTCCGGGGGGAGCAAGTCGCTCGACTCGTTGAGCGGGGTGCCCATGAAGACCCCACTGGCTGACAGGGTTTGGGCTATAGCGCGCGTCCCCGAATGTCCGCGGCCGATAATGGTTACCAGGGTCATAAGAGCTACCCTTCGACGGCAGGTATTACAGCGTCACCACGTTGCCGGTTTCCCAGGATTGGATGGTCGCCTCGATGATGCGCTGTACTTTGAGAGCATCTTCACCCGAGGCGTTAATCTGGGCAGGGGCGACTCTGGCGACGTTTTGCTCCACCCATTTAGCAAGCCGGCTGTTGAATGTCTCGCCGAAGCTCATCATCCCGCCGATGTAGTCGTAGGTCTCGGTTTCGCGGGAGAAGCGGGGGTAGAAATGCAGATGCTCGCAGGCGTCTACCAGCACAAAACGGGCCTCAGCCCCGACCACTTCCAGTGTCTCCAGGCCATAGCTTCCGCCAGCGTCGTAACTGCCGGTGAGGTGACCGATAACCCCGTTCTTAAAGAGCAGGTTGACCTGGACGTTCGACCAGCACACACGGCGTCCATCCGGGCCATCTTTGCGCGGACCGCGCTTGAAGAATGCCTGCACCTTCTCCACGTCACCGCCGAAGTAGCGCATCACGTCTAGCGAGTGCGGGTGCAGGGCGCGGATATGGAACCAGGGGGAGGTCTCGTTGGGGTTGTTGATCCACATCGTCATGTTGATGATGTTGATCTCGCCCAGTCGGCCGGAGGTGACCCATTCTTTAGCGCGCAGAGCCGCCGGGGTGAAGCGATGGTTGAGGTTGATACCGTAGCGCAGGTTCTTCTGCTTGGCCAGGGCGACCATCTCCTCGGCGTGCTGAATGTTGTTGGAGATGGGTTTCTCCCCCAGCACAGGGATACCGGCTGAGAGAAGCTCTAAGGTCGGCTTGTAGTGGTCGCCGCCGTTCTCTACACCTGCGGTACACATGCTGGCTGCGTCAATCTGGATACCGCTGGCCAGCATTTCCTGCACCGAGTAGAACCCCGTGCAGTTGTATTGGGCTGCCGCTTTATCGGCCCGTTCTTTGATGATGTCGCACACGGCGACGATTTTACAAGCAGGGTTCTTCTGGTACACTCCGGCGTGGATGTTGCCTATGTTGCCAACGCCAACGATTGCGATGTTCAGTGTCATACGCGCTCCTCTATTTCCTCGATTCGGCCTGTATCCTGGCAGCCTGTTTCGGGTCGCCAATGTGGAGGGTGTCGTAGGCCTGTTGGGAGGTCTTGAATGCCCCAACCCCTTCGTGACCATGCCAATCTCCCTGGTGGTCGATGGGGTTGGACAGGCCGGTCTCTTTTTCGCGTTTGGCAATCCACGCCTCCATGCGACCCTTCAGCAGTGCCACCACATCCGGGTGGCTGTCAGCCAGGTTGTTGTTTTCCAGTGGGTCTTCAATCAGGTTGTATAGCTCAACCGGCGGTTTAAAGTGGAAATCCGGTTCGAGTGCTACGATCAACTTCCACTCGGGTGTGCGCCAGCCATGCTTGCGCATCCAGGTGCATTCGGTGATGTAAAACTCGCTCTGGTGTGAAGGCACTTCGCCGCGCATCATCGGGGTCAGGCTTTTCCCGTCAAAGGGGATATCGGCCTCAATCCCCGCCAGCTCCAACAGGGTTGGCATCAGGTCCTGGAGCAAATTATACCCGCGCACGCGTTTGCCGGCTGCCACCTTTGCAGGATAACGCAGGATAAAGGGCACGTGCAGGGTTGGCTCGTACAACCCGTGGTGGTCGAACCAGCACTCGTGGTCGTAAAGCGTCTCACCGTGGTCGGAGTTAAGCACGATGATGGTGTCATCGAGGATACCGCGGGTTTCCAGGGTGGTGAAGATGCTCTGGAGGCAGGCGTCCATATAGGCCAGCTCACTGTCGTATTGGGCGATGACGTAGTCTTTATCGGTAATGCCCGGCGGCATCCAACTGGCGAAATAGTCGCAGAAGGGTTTAAAAGCCATCACCGGCTGCATCGAGGTGTTGCTGGGATCGCATTCATCCCCATGGTAGAACATGCGCTCAAAAGGCTCGGGGGGCAGGTAGGGTGAATGGGGATCCATGTGGCGCAGGAAGAGGAAGAAGGGTTTCCGGCGCGATGCCAGCCGTTCCAGCTCGGGGATGGCAACACGGTTGAGGTTCTGCGCTTTGGGGCTGCGACCCTCGTTCCAGCTGCCCCAGCCGGCATAGTCCAGGTATTTGTCAAAGCCGCGTGAGCTCGGGTTACCAGTGAACCCTACGCAAGTGGTGTTGTAACCCGCCTCACGCAACACCTCGGCGAGGGTTTTGACCTCCGGCCGCAGCGGCCCCTGGTGGCGCAGGGCTACCACCTGGGTCGAAAAGACATCCATGCCGGTCAGCATGGACGCGTACCCGCTGGTGGTAGGGATATGGGCGCTGTAGGTGTTCTCGAACAGCGTGGCACCCTGGGCCAGCCGGTCAAGATGGGGTGTGGTTAAACGAGGATAACCATAACAGCTCATGTGGTCAGCGCGCAACGAGTCGACGCCGATGAGCAGGATGTTGGGATGACGCTTTTTTGCCATAGCACGCTCCTAATGGGCGGTCCCGAAGGCTGATGCTACTCGTACGTTTGTCTCGGCTTTGGCCCCTTCGGTACTGAG
>CAZPWU010000468.1:0-2687 GCA_964590325.1 uncultured Anaerolineaceae bacterium
TGCGGATGGCTTCCAGGGTTAGAGGACGCCCGAATATCGTTATCCACCCCTTCACCTGGGGCGTCTGCAGGAGCTGATCTACCGAGGGGAGGTCACGTAAATCATGCATCTAAGATTATAGCTTGAGAATGTTATTCGGGACCAAAATGTGCTCCGGTATCACGGATTACACCTCGCGTTACGGTTTCCACTGGCTACGCTCACGCAGGCGGAACAGCCCTTCGATCAGCAGCAGGCCAAACGCCAGCAGCATGGCCAGAGGCATGGTCAGCACCCGGCCAATTTGCAGCCACGCCAGCGTCGTACCATACACACTCACCCAGATAGCCTCACGTAGGATCACGCCCGGCGTGGCTGGGGGATTGCTGAGGAAGCGGCGGTTGAGAAAAGCCATGATGGGCAGGGAAGTGCCAGATAGCGCCATCACGCCCAGGAAGAAAAACAGCCACTGCGGCCCAACCGTGGGCAGTGTGTAGAGCACTAACCACGCCAACCCGCCCCAACCGATGAGGCTCAGGATTACAGCGGCAGGCAAGAAAGCCGTTACAGAAGGAGTATGTTGTGTGTCCATAGTATTTTGTATTGATTATATCCTACCCTTATTTAAAATACCTCGAGGAAAGGCGGGGATTTCTTATAAACCTGGAGTCCGCCGTCTCAGGCGACGAGGTTAAGCGGTATATCGGTTAATAAAATCAGTCGGGTGTATGAAACACCCGACTGTCCATAATTTTTATAGATACAGTTTACGCTTCTCGGAACTCGCCCTCGATGATTTCGCCGTCATCCTGTGGGTCGGTCTTGTGCCCGGTGGAAGGGTCATGACCGTTGCCTCCCTGAGCGGTGTTTCCTGGCTGGGCTGCCTGGGCATACATCTGCTGGCTCAAGGCGTGGAAGGCATTCTGCAGTTCCTCGGTCAACCGTCTGATACGTGAACCATCCTCGCCCTTGATGGCCTCGCGCAAATCGCTGATCTTTCGCTCGATATTCTGTCGTTCGCTGGATGGCACCTTATCGCCCAGGTCGCTCAGTGCTTTCTCGGTCTGGTATGCCAGACTGTCAGCGGTATTGCGGGTCTCAACGAGCTCACGGCGCTTGCGGTCTTCCGCTTCGTGCTCGCGGGCTTCACGCACCTTACGATCAATCTCCTCCTTACTCAAGTTGGTGGAGGCGGTAATGGTCACCTTTTGCTCTTTGCCGGTCGCTTTATCTTTTGCAGTGACGTTGAGGATACCGTTAGCGTCAATGTCGAAGGTCACTTCGACCTGCGGGGTGCCGCGCGGCGCGGGTGGGATCCCTTCCAGGCGGAAGCGACCCAGGCTCATATTGTCAGCAGCCATCGACCGTTCGCCCTGCAGCACATGGACGTCCACAGCAGTCTGGCTGTCTTCGGCGGTGGAGAAGACCTCAGTTTTCCTGACTGGGATCGTGGTGTTGCGCTCGATCAGGGTCGTCATGACACTGCCCAGGGTCTCCACACCCAGGGAGAGCGGCGTCACGTCCAGGAGCAAGACATCTTTCACCTCACCGCCCAGCACACCCGCCTGGATGGCTGCACCGACAGCGACCACCTCATCTGGGTTGACGCCTTTGTGGGGCTCCTTATTGGTGAGCGAGCGCACCAGGTCCTGGACCATCGGCATACGGGTCGCACCCCCCACCAGGACGACCTCATTAATGTATGCGATCTTGAGATTGGCATCGCTCAAGGCAGCGTTAAATGGTTCCCTGAGGCGTGCCACCAGGTCCTCGGTGAGCTGTTCGAACTTGGCGCGGGCCAGCTTCATCTGCAGGTGCTTGGGGCCGTTGGCATCAGCGGTAATATAAGGCAGGTTGACCTCAGTCTCCATGACACTGGACAGCTCAATCTTGGCCTTCTCGGCTGCCTCACGCAGGCGCTGGAGCGCCTGGCGATCCTGGCGCAGGTCGTTGCCGTTTTCTCGCTTGAATTCATCGGCGATCCAGTTGACAATACGCTCGTCCCAGTCATCACCACCCAGGTGCGTATCACCGTTTGTAGACTTGACCTCGATCACGCCACCGCCAACTTCCAGGACGCTAATGTCGAAGGTACCTCCACCCAGGTCGAAGACCAGGATGGTCTCGTTTTCTTTCTTATCCAATCCATAGGCCAGGGCCGAGGCTGTTGGCTCATTGATGATACGCAGCACCTCCAGGCCGGCGATCCTTCCGGCATCTTTGGTCGCCTGACGCTGGCTGCCGTTGAAGTAAGCTGGCACCGTGATGACAGCTTTGGTGACCGGTTCTCCCAGATAAGCCTCGGCGTCTGCCTTGAGCTTGCCGAGGATCATGGCGGAGATTTCCTGAGGGCTGTATTCGCGCCCGGTGATAGGGATTTTCACGCGCGCGTCACCTGATGGCCCTCGGACAACCTGATATGAGACCATCTTACGCTCGGTTGCAACGTCGTCATAATGGCGACCCATAAAGCGCTTGATCGAATAAACTGTGTTTTCGGAGTTGATCACTGCCTGTCGTTTGGCGGTCTGCCCTACCAGGCGTTCGCCGTTCTTATTGAAGGCGACAACTGAAGGTAATAACCGCGATCCTTCAGCAGTCAAGATAACAGTGGGATCTCCACCTTCCATGACGGCAACCACACTGTTGGTGGTTCCCAGGTCAATACCGATGATTTTGGACATATCTGTTCTCTCCTCTGAACAAGT
>CAZPWU010000469.1:0-2675 GCA_964590325.1 uncultured Anaerolineaceae bacterium
CCACGTGAAAGAATGAACTTTTCCAAAACGATAATTATTGGCCTGGGAAACCCTCTTCTTGGCGACGATGGCGTCGGCTGGCGAGTTGCCGAGCTGGTACGGAAATTATGTGATGTTGAAGTAGACCGCCTCTCCGTCGGCGGCCTCAGCCTGATGGAGCGTCTGGTCGGTTATGACCGTGCCATTCTGATCGATGCGATTACAACCGGCAAGCAGCCTCCGGGGAGCGTGTCTTTATATAAGCTTGAAGACCTGCCGGATCTTTCAACCGGACATACAGGGTCAGCCCATGATACAAGTCTGCAAAATGCTCTAAAGCTGGGCCAATCGATGGGTGTTCAACTCCCTACCGAAGTAGTGGTCGTAGGGATTGAAGCCCAAAGCGTGTATGAGTTCAGTGAAGTTCTCAGCCCACCTGTAGCTGCCGCCATTCCGCAAGCGGTACAAATGGTGATGGAACTGCTAAAATAATAGATCCCCCAATGGGGTGACTCTTCAGGAGGACCGCTATGATATCACCCGAGCTTTTACGCCGTTATCCCTATTTCGCCTCTTTATCTGAAGACCAGCTAAAAGCGATCGCGATGATTACCGAGGCAGCTCCCCTAAAAAAGGGGGAGGACATCTTTAAAGAAAAACAACCTGCTGATTACCTCTATATTCTTCTCGACGGGAGAGTCGAGTTATATTTCGTTGCAGAAGAGGAATTCTACCCGGAAAGGCGTAAAGAATTCTATATGGACAGTATCAATCCCGGTGAAGTATTTGGTTTTTCAGCATTAGTTGAGCCTTATGTGTACACCTCCACAGCACGTGCAGCTCAAGATGGACATTTTATCCGTACTGACTCTATCAAGTTGCGAGCCATGTTTGATCAGGATAAAAATTTAGCCTATCAGCTCATGCACCATACAGCCAGGGTCATCCTTGAGAGGCTGAATACCACCCGTACGCAACTGGTTGCTGCACACACATAGAGGAGCATGTTTAATGATATATCAATAATTAGGAGGTTAGATAATGGTCACGAAAGAGGATCTCGTCTACCGGCAAGTCATCACCCTGAAGGATGGAGCCAGGGTGCTGCTCCGCCCGCTTACTCTTGAGGATCGCCAGGCCCTGCTGGATATGTTCCTGCCGGTACCGCTCGAGGATCGGCGCTACATGCGCCACAATGTGAATGACCCGAACGTGGTTAATGCCTGGGTGGATGAATTAGACTACAACAAGGTCTTCCCACTGATCGCGATGGTCGGAAGCCGGATGGTAGGCAACGCCACCCTGCACTTTAACCAGGGCCCGGCGCGTCACCGCGCTGAAGTGCGCATTTTCCTGGCTAAGGACTTCCGCCAGCGTGGCCTGGGCTCACGGATGCTGCAGGCATTGATCGACATCGCCAAGCGGCGCAGCCTCTATATCCTGCAAGTTGAGGTGGTGAGTGACCAGACCAGTTATATCCGCGCCTTCCAAAATGCGGGGTTTGAAGTAAAGTGCACCTTTGAAGATTACTATATGTTCCCGGACGGGGAGTTGAGGGATGTAACTTTCTTGATCCACCGCCTGCGCGCCCTCCACGATGAATTTTAATATAATTACACTCTTATTTCTCCATGACATATATCACTTGACACTCTATTTAATGTTAACTTATACTGGTCTAGATTTAATCACAGGCTTTTACAACCCTATTTCATAGCACATCCCTGTCAATATTAACCTGGTATGTAAAGTGGAGGTGATCATGCAAAAAGTAACTTATGATGTGCCATCTCTCTACGGCGACCATCATGTGATTGAGGTCCGGCGCATTTTGTTAGAAATGCCTGGCGTGGACGACGTTTACGCCAGCAGCAGCTTTCATATTGTGGAAGTAACCTATGATCCGGAAAAGGTAAACGACCTACAAATAGCTGTTAAGCTCGATGAAGCTGGCTATCTCGGAGAGTGGTCGGTCACAGTTGAACCGGACTCCGCTGAACGTCGGTTGGAAGACGACAAGAGTTACTTCCGCCACACAAACGTTTATGAGCAAACCCGGCAGGTGGTCAGTTTTACTCAAACTACCCATGAGATGGGACGCCCACTGTGGCCTTGCCCGGGGATGGGGATATTAAAAAATAAAGGTATCGAGGAGAACTAGTAATGGCAAAAAAACGGAGTGTTATCGAGCAAAGCGCCGATCCGGCTGCGCAGCAGATGTTGACCCGAGCCGAGGAGCTTGGAATCAGCACAGCGTTCAGCCGGGCAGATGACCTCGCACCCTGCAACATCGGTGGTGCAGGGATGTGTTGTAAATTATGCGGGATGGGTCCTTGCAGGTTGACGAAAGACGGTCAAACAGGCATTTGCGGGGCAACCATTGATACCATCCAGGCTCGTAACCTGATCCGCTCCATCGCCGCTGGAGCAGCAGCCCATTCCGACCATGGGCGCGATATGGCTTTCATCTTGAAAGCAACCGCCAACGGGGAAACTGAGGGGTATACCATCCGTGATGTCGCCAAACTACGTATTGTAGCTTCCAAGTATGGAATACCCATTGAAAAGCGATCACCCGAAGAAATCGCCAACGATTTAGCCGATCTATATATTTCTCAATTTGGGCAGCAGAGAGGCGAGATTGTACCCATAAAGCGTGCGCCAGCTAAAAGACAGAAGTTATGGAAAGACCTCGG
>CAZPWU010000470.1:0-2669 GCA_964590325.1 uncultured Anaerolineaceae bacterium
GATTAGGTATTGCGGTGGGGGATAAAGTTTAATCCCAGCTGAAAAAGCGTGCAGCCAGGAGAGTACACACGACAAGAACACCCCCGATGACTGCCGTATCGAGTAGATGCTCTCCCCATGTATCTCCAAACCATAGCCCACGCAGCAGCTTGACGACATAGGTGAGCGGCAGGAAATTGGCCACCTTGCGGATAGATTCGGGCAGCACTTCCAAAGGGATGGAAGCTCCGGAGAGGAACATCATCGGATAGAAGATCACCATCCCCACCACCTGGGCGGTACGCGCACCTGGAGCCAGGCTGCCGATCAAATAACCGATCGAAAACATCGCCAGGCTGCTGTAGATCACCGCCAGGACGACGGCCAGTGCATTCCCCTCGAACCGGACCCGGTAGATCAGCCACCCGACTATCAGCAGTCCTACCATCCCAAGCAGCGTCATGACGAGGTTAGAGAGCACATCTGCCAGGATATAGGTCAGCGGCCAGATGCCCGTCGCATGGAAGCGGCGCAGGACCCCAGCTTCGCGATAGCCGCTGATGGTAATGGGCAAGCCCATAAAACCCACCGTACCTATGATCATGGCAGTATAAGCCGGCATAGAGATATCCATCGTGCCGTAACCATTAAACAGGGCTGATGGTGTGTTGCCATACATGGCGCCAAAAAGCAGGACGAGCAAGGGTGGGAAGGCCAGGGTGAAGAAAGTGGCTATGGGTTCCCTGAGATAGAGCGTTAAATTGACGATAGTGAGCTTTCTGAATCCTCTCATAGCATTACTCCCGTATCTCACACCCGGTCAGGGCGAGAAACACATCCTCCAGGTTGGGCTGTTCTGTGCGCAGGTCCAGGAAATGGACTTGCGCATCTTCCAGGGCATCGATCACCGCGCTGGTAAATCGTTCGCCCTGCCCATAGACCACAAAACGTTCTCCCGAGCGCTCGATACGCTGGACCTGCGGCAGGTCTGCCAGCGGTGGAACCGCCTGGTTTTCCGGTAGGGTGAAAACCAGACGTTTTTCCACCCCCAGAGAGCGGATCAGGGATTCGGGGGTATCGAGTGCCACAATCTTCCCGTGGTCGATGATCAACACCCGGTCACACAGCCTCTCGGCCTCTTCCATAAAATGAGTGGTTAGAAAAACCGTGCAACCGTTATCCCGTACCTGCCGCACCAGGTCCCACATGGAACGGCGCGCCTGCGGGTCCAGTCCTGTGGTCAATTCGTCAAAGAACACCATTTCCGGCTGGTTAACCAGGGCGAGGGCGATAAACAGGCGTTGCTTTTGCCCCCCCGAGAGCTTGCTGTAAGTGGCTGTACGCTTTTCTGTTAATCCTAACCGGGTGAGCAGCTCCTCCACATTTGCCCGGCGTTCGTAAAAGGAGCTAAACAATTCCAGTGCCTCTCCCACGCGCAGCCGCGGTGGAAGCGCGGATTCCTGTAATTGGATACCGATTTTCCTGGCGACGGCCGGCCGGTTTACATAAGGATCCATTCCATGCAGTTTCACATCACCCCCATCGGCGCGGCGAAGGCCTTCAATGCACTCGATAGTGGTCGTCTTCCCCGCCCCGTTTGGCCCCACCATGCCAAAAATCTCCCCTTCGTTCACCTCGAAAGAGATATCGTCAACGGCATGGATATCCCGATAAGTTTTTTTTAGGTTTTTGACTTCAATCACAGTTGGCATATCAAGTTATCTCCATAGTTTCTGTAGTTCCTTTGCGAGCTGCGTAAGTCCTAATATATTTTACTCACAGACTGGGGGATTTGTCATCCCCTAAATTGGGTATTACGTTAGGTGAAAAATCGAGGCGCTTTATAGCCTGATCATCTTCTCCAACCACTCGACAGGCTCATTCTTCCTCTTCCACCACAGGTCTTCCCAAAAGTAGTGCACCGCCAGGTGCCGGTAACCCCCGAAGTGCGCGTTGAAGTAAGCCAGTAGCTCGTCCACAGGCGCGGGGTTATCCGGCTCAGTGTCGAAAAACAGCTTCGAGTAGACTTTCTGCTCCCAGGGTGAGATATGCTCCATCTCATCCAGGTGGTGGAACACATCGCAGAGGATGTACCCCACCGAAGCGGGTCCAATGCCGTAGAGCCTCAACAGCACCTGGCGCTGCTCGTCGCGCGTCCTGCGCCTGAGCTCAAACTCGTCAATCTCCCGGCGTGCAAAGGCCTCGGTGACCTGTTTGATCGACTTCGCCCGATAGCCTACCTTCAAATTGCGCAGGTCCTGTTCGCTTGCCCGGTCGATGACCTCCGGCTCCCAAAAACCGTAGTGCTCTCTGCCATCATAAGCCAGCAATGTGCCATAGGCCTCATACAGGGCCTGCATCATAGACACCGAGCGCCGCACGGTGGCATTCTGCAGGACGATGGCGATGATCAGGTACTCATACAGCGAGCTGCAGTTCAAGGGCCGCATACCCCGCCAGCGGGTGATGATCGGTCCCAGATGAGGGTCGTCTCGGAACCGATCGTTAAAATCACCCAGGTCCAATTGCAGGCTGTAGCGGTAGTTGATCTCGTCCACCAGCCCTGCCAGGTACGTCGAGCTCAGCTTATCCTGTGAATAGACCTCTAATTCGAGCACGGGATGGTCTATCGTGCCCCGATTTGCGAACTTTAACCCCAGGGGGATCCCCTGCCAGAGCATGGTCTGCCA
>CAZPWU010000471.1:0-2664 GCA_964590325.1 uncultured Anaerolineaceae bacterium
CAGCAACCTGCTTATATGCCTCAGCACTTATAAGGATTTGACCGTTCGTTGTATTTTCCTGGATCCGCTTGGCTGTATTTACACTATCCCCAATTGCTGTATATTCAATCTTACCCTTAGTGCCAACCAGCCCCAAAATTGCTTCTCCGAAGTGAATACCTATCCCAAAGTTGAGATGTAGTTCCACAGGTAATTCACCATGTAACCTTTTTATCGCCTCCGATATGCCCAGGGACGCGCATACAGCTCTAAGCGTATGATCCAGCTGCGGGATGGGGGCATTAAACCAGGCCATCACCGCATCACCTAAAAATTTATCAATGGTTCCTTCCTGAGCGAGAATAGCATCAGCTGCTGCTCCCAGGTAAAGGTTCAAGACAGAGACTAATTGTTCGGGATTAAGAGTTTCACTGAAACTGGTATAGCCTCTGACATCAGCAAAAAGGGTGGTGATCGCCGTTCGTTTACCGCCTAGCTGCAGCTCGGTGGAGTCCATCTGTTCGATTGCTCCAATAACAGCAGGCGAGACCATCCGCTCAAACAGACGTCGTTGTGCTTCCAGGCGTTTCTTTTCAGTTAGATCATCTATAACAATTGCTACACCTTGGGTGGATTGCAAGGCATCCTTTAAAGGGGAGAGATTTAAACTTAATGAAACCAGGCCACGTTGAGGTAATATCGGGTCGAACTCCAAACCTACGAGATGCTGGTCATTCAAACGTACAGATGTGATATGCTTTGAAAGATCCGCTGCTATGGGGGCTAAGACCTCATCCAGGGTGTAACCGATAACTTCATTGGTAGATCGTCCTAAAATGGTCTCAATTGCATGGTTACACAGAGTTATTTTATCCGTGATATCTACCGTCATCACACCACTGGCGATTGAGGCGAAGACGTTATCCATTAAATTTTTAAGTTCCGTCACCTCAGCCAGGGTTTGGCGCACGGATTCGAATAAGCGGGCATTTTCAATAGCTACAGCAGCCTGGTTGGCAAATGCCATTAATAAGTCGCGTTCTGCTTCTCTAAAAATCCCGGATCGTATACGATTATCTGCATAGATCACACCAGTAATATCATCCTTAACCTTGAGTGGAACACAAAGAATCGAGCGTAAATGATATGCGATGATACTCTCCTGGCCTCGTAAACGCGGATCTTCTTGAGCATTCGTTGTGAGTACTGGCAGACTCTCATTAACACCCGATCGATAACGGTGCGACTGATTGATAACTCTGAAGCGTCGATTGTTTCTTGTTCCCAATTTCGGGCAATGCGAGTAACTAGTTGACCCTGTTCGTCACGTAGCATTAAAAATCCTCGCTCAGCTCCCGTCAGGCGTACAATGGTATCCATCACGATCCGCAGTACCTCATTGAGCTCCAGGGTCGAGTTGATCACCTGGCCGATATCGACTAATGCCATCAAATTTTTATACTGGTTAATATTCGGGACGGCCTGTTCACCAGGATTACTCAAGATTGCATTATTTGTGATATCCATGCAATACTCTTCAATCGGTTTAGATCATCGTTTTAAAGAAGATCGTTGAGCTCGGCGCGGTTCCTGTAAACCAATCAATAGACGTTGTAACAATGCCAGATATGAAAGCCTGCGAATTTCTTGACCAGCCTGTCGGGCTGAATCGTAATCAGCCGAAAATGGGCTGTATGCTGCAGTATGATATTCACTCAAAAGCTCCCGAATCGGCTGTGCAGCTTCTGGGAGTATTTGGATTAATACGGAAGCGCGTTCAGCAGGCGTAGCTTCCAGCGTAGGTGCTTTTCCTAAACGCTTTAATGCTCGATTGATTTCTAGATAAGCGCGAGATAGGGGCGGTAGACCTACGTAGTGAGCCCATAGGAGGAGAAAACTTGGAGGGCGTAATCCTAAACGGCGTATCCCCCTTTCCAATTGAACGGGTAAAGGCGGGGCATTCTGGATATCTTCCCTCATTATGTGAAACAACTCCCGGATACTTCGTTTATAGTGAACGCGCCAGATAATAAGGAAGACAACTATACATAAAGCCATGAACGTAAAAACAGATAGCAAGATTAAACCAACGGTCATTCTCCGAGCAGATAAACTTACAGTTCCACCTTGCAATCTACGAAGCTGCTCTGGATCTAGCCGATCTGCTGGGTTGCCCTGTCCAATAGTGTCATTCGGTTGGTTGCTATTATCGACGCTATCAGGGCCTTGCCCCAATGGGCGTATGACGGGCTGTTGCGAGGCTGTGGGTTCAAATTCGACCCAACCTATCCCCGGAAAATAGACTTCAGGCCAGGCGTGAGCGTCACGTTGGCGGACGGTGTATGTGTCACTGCCAACGACATTTAGCTGCTGTTGGGGAACTCCTAGTTGGGACAGACCAGCTTCTTCCAGGCTTGGTTGAGGCTCACCCTGAGCATATCCAACAGCTAGCCGGGCTGGAATACCCAGAGAACGCAATAAGATAACTTCAGCTGAGGCGTAATAATTACAAAATCCTTTTCGGTAATCGAAAAGAAACCAATCAATGGGTTCTTGTCCCGATTGGGGTGAGGGTATTATAGCTTCGTATTGTATATTCGCACGTAAATATTGTGTTACAGTATCGGCAATATCATAAGGATTATTCAAACCACTAGCTACTTGATTTGCTAGATCTATTGTACG
>CAZPWU010000472.1:0-2658 GCA_964590325.1 uncultured Anaerolineaceae bacterium
CGAGCAACTCCAACCACATCGACATCATTTTCAAATTGCAATAACTTGCGGATGTTTTCGCGTGTTTCGGCGATATCATCAACGATAATAACCCGAATTTTTTCAGGTGGTGCCATCCAGTCACTCTCTCGAAAGGATTATTTCTGAGGTGTGGGTTTTATGTCATTTGTTAATACAGGTGCGACGATAGCATCAATCCTTGGCTCCATTGAATACGGCAACCTGGCTGGAACAGGGATATTATACTGCTCAAGTAAGAATTGAAGGGTAACTGCTTCGGTCTGAACGCGCGTATCATCCTTCGCAGATCGCAGTGCCAGGGTTAATTCAGCGCCACTATAGATGAGATAGTTCAATGTCACCGCATCTTGCGGAGAAACTACCAAGGTAATAACATCCGGTTGCTGTTGTTGTGGAACTGGCGTAGCTCCTGGTGCTGGGGTTGGGGTTGGTTCAGTTGGCGCACCTGGTGTTGGTTGGGGTGTTGAAACCTTCGTTTGATCAGACTTGGGGAAATTACCAATTTGTAAAACCATCACATCCTGAATAAGGGATTGGCTGACCAGCCGTGGACGTTGGGACTCACCTGGGACAAGATATAAGGTTTGCCCTAGAAGCACGTCCTGTTCAGAACGCCCTTGAGTGGATGCCTGTCCACCCCCAACTACTTGCGCATTGATTGTTTTTAATAATTCTTGGACGCTTAAACTCGCCGTCGCCTTTTCACCGGCACCAAGCCCTAACAACACCGCTGGACCAGGAGCGATAACGGCTGCTGTATTATTTGGCAAGGCGGACTGGAAATTTGGATCCAGATCGATCATGAGCATCGTGACAATTACGTTGACATGATCGCCCCGTTGAGGCGCAAACGACACACTGGAAAGTCGGTTTACCGGTATCGATACTGCAACCATCCCTTGAGGGATTAGAAGAGCGGCATTAGAACCCCCTTTTGCGACTTGTTGTAATGAGTCAGCTAGCATATTTTTAGTTAAAAACATGCCCGCTTCCATGTCCACTCTCGCCTGTTTACCCACCGCATCACTCAGGTTCGTGATGTATCCCTCGTAAAACAAGCTCCGTGGTATCGGAGCCGGTTTTAATACTGCATCAGTTACAACATCTCCCCGGCTGACTGGTTGGGTAAGAATTAATACCTCAACCATAGCCACTTCTTGGGTAGGTGTAGGAGTTCCCCCAGCCGCTTTACCAGATGGTTGTAACATTTTACTATACACCAGGTATACAACGACTATACCAATAACCAGGATCAAAGCTATATAGATGAATATTCGACCGCGACGCATTTCAGCCTCCCATTTGAATAAAATAGGTTAAAAGTTAACATACCTGTTTAGTTGCAAAAGTCAAGCCAACTATAATCCATAGAATCCTAAGAGATAATCTACCTGCCTGATCAATATAGTCTACATGATTTATATAATCTACGCCACACCTTTTATTATTCAAATACCTCACAAAGGATAAAAAATATAATAATTTCTAACTCCTAACGTTTCTGATAATTGCTAAATTCACTGACTGGGTTAAAAACGAGGCTCTGTCCTTGGACAGAGCCCCTACTGACTGAGTACAAAAAAATATAAGTTACCGATTTAGATATGAGCAACGACGTTACTGAAAACATTTCCGACTGCAGGGCCGAGCAGCAAGAGAATAGCTATGACAACAACTGCAACTAATACAATAATCAACGCGTACTCAACCATGCCCTGACCCTTTTCCTTCGGTGCAAACAACATATCTTTTCACCTCCTTTCTGTTTTAGATTTCCCTAGCAGGCATCTAGAGTCATTCTTATTATAGCTCGAACATAATGGATTGCAATACTAAACACCGTAAAATTCACTTACAGTTATGCAAACACTTTTGTTTTCGTTGCCGGGATCTGAAAGGTGACGTGTGCCCCCTGACCAATCACACTATCCACCTCCAGGCTTCCACCGAGCATTTCAGCACGATCTTTGATAACCTTTAGCCCCATACCACCTCGTTCACCGATGCTCTCTATATTGAAACCTTTACCGTTATCATCCACACTGACTTTAACACTGTTATCTATAACATCAATTTGCACTTTAACCTGTGTCGCCTGGCTGTGATGGATGGAATTACTAACTAGCTCCTGAATCGCCCGGAAGATCATCACTTCGAGATAAGGTTCCAAACGCTGCTCCAGGCCCATTACCGTCAGACGTATATCTATCCCAGTCTGTTCCTTGGCTGCCTCGACGTAACGACTAATGGTCGGGGTTAAACCAAGATCATCCAACATCATTGGGCGTAACTCGAATATAAAATCGCGGACCTTTTGAAATGTAGATGTAGCGGCTGCCTTTAAGCTGGCTAGCTCAGATTTAGCTCTTGCCTGATCTATATCAAAAAGCCGCATGGCGATTTCAGTTTGTAATATAAAATTCGATAAGGCCTGAGCTGGGCCATCGTGCATCTGGCGTGCCAAACGCTTTCGTTCCGACTCCTGGGCCTGGATCATCATTTCAACCGTCTCAGAGGTGGCAGTAAATTTAATTGGTCCAGAGTCTAAAGGTTGTCCGCTCTCAATAGCCTTGAGAAATTTCTCTAAAAAGGTTTGATAATTTGCTATATGAACACGGTCACTTTGCAATTTATCTA
>CAZPWU010000473.1:0-2658 GCA_964590325.1 uncultured Anaerolineaceae bacterium
AACCCTCCTAGTAAAACCTGGGCTCGAGGGTCTACCGCTTTAATAGCAGGATAAACCGCCTTTAACATTTCAGCGTAATAGCCTCCCCCATAATAATCATCGGTTGCATCACCCCAACAACCGTAACCTATATCGGGGGGTACGAGTGATGGATCAATGTCTGGCTCGTTACCCATTTCCCAAAACTTGACGTTATAAGGATAAGAGCTATAGCGCTGAACTACGGCTTGCATGAATTGGGCAAACCTGGCTAATTCGTTTTGAAGGATCGGTCCGCAAATGACATCCGGTATTTTCTGCGCCCAAGAAGGGGTGAACTTTACAGTAGCAATGACTCTTAATCCACGCGAATTAGCATTTTGTAGACCGCTCTCATCTACCATTTCCCAGTGATAGACCGGTGGATCGGACTTGATTGGTTCGATCTGGGACCAATCGATCACAAATATACGCGCCCAATAGACGCCTGCCTGGCTTACCAAGTTCAATTCGGACGGTTTATCTAATCCGTTTGGGAGAATCTCTACCCCGAAACTGGTCGGTATCGGTGGGAAACCTCGCATAATAATTGGTAAGTATAGGGTTAAGTCACCTTGTTGTATGTTGCCTGTGTTTGCAGCCTGAACCTTGGGTAGAAAAGCCCCAAAACCTTTACTAATCCCCAGGGAACTCACAATGATCAAAACCCCCATCACGAATATGGAAACGACCCTGCCCAATCCTCTTCGAGGCATGATCCACCTCCTCAATACATTATGAATGACGGTTTAGAAAATTAAATTTAAGGTATACGGTCTACAATGGCGGCTTTGTAAACATACCCACCCTGTCGTCGATGGGTAGCGGAAGGTTCAGTAATAGGACGTTGCATTATGACCGGTAGGACAGTCTGTGCATGATTTATGATAATAATATTATATAGCAACCCTGAGTATTTTCAACATAGGAAGCAGTATAAATTTCACATTTCAATGGATTACTCAAGGCGTGAACATAGTCGGGGTTAATGCAGGGATTTGGGTCGGTGCAGGCGTTGGAGGGGTCACAGGTGTATTAGTTGGCAGTTGTGTAGGTGTTTGTGTAGGAGGGTTAGGATGCGGCGGTTGGCTCGGCGGCTGAGTATCTGTGGGAGGTCGCCTGGTGGATCTTCGCGTAGCGGTAACGGTTATGGTAACGGTTTCCACGGTTGAAGTCACTGTCGCTGTGGGGAGCGGGATCTCATCTGCCTGTACAAGAGCGGGATCATTGGCGCAACGACCGGGTCCAAGTCTCCCATTATTATAACTTGCCAGGGTCATCCCCAGGGCGATGCCGGTTTGCTGGTCGAATTCGTTAATTAGGCTACCTACTGGGTGGATACTGAGCCAATTGGCGGTATCGCTAATGGTTTTGTTCACCGCGCTGGTATCTGCCCCGCTTAGAAAATTGAGAAAAGCGGCGTGTAATTGTACGAAAAGATTGGCAGCGACATCCTTGTTTTGAGCGCTGTAAATGGCAGCAGCCTCCCTAATCGTATAGGTAAAATTGTCAATGATAACCTGATTCGGCCAGGTTTCGATATGGTTCGCCCAATATGTCACCGAATGAGTACAATTTTTGTACGAGTCAACCTGGGGCGTTGGACTCGCTGGAAAGGTGGCAGTCCGGGTAGGTGTAGGGGTGATAGTTTTTGTTATTGTGGCTGTGACACTTGGCGTGGGGGTTGCAGTGCTGGTTTTGACTTCGCCTCTATAAAAATAATGGTAGATGATCACCACCGAAAAGATCACACCCACAATTAAGGTGGCTTCCAGTAATAATAACCACACCAGGGTTTTGTTACTTGGATTTGCCAACTTGCCTCTCTCTAAAAGCGTACGATTCTATCCCAACAATACCTCATCGGTTTCGACATTGATAGATCATTTCCGACCCATATTGATTATAACCTCTTCCCATTTATCAACCTATTTTAACAGCTATACTGTATCAACAAGTCATCATCCCGGGTTGAGCCTCCTTCCCGTCACTAGCGCGAGCACCTCCAGTATCAGCGCACTGACTGCCGACCCGATGTAGAGCCAGATACCCCACGACTGGTCTGAGCGCAGCACCAATCCGGACACGACCGGCAGCAAGCTCAAGACGGCAGCCAGCCCCCACGCCATCAGGTGGAATATTCGCAAGCGTCGGGAGTCTCTACCCCAGATCAGGAGAAGCGTGGTGAAAAAGGGCAACAAGAGCAGGAGTAGGAGTGTCATGAAGAGGAACACGCCGAGGTACTCGCGGGCTCTATCGGGAAGAACCGTCGCCCCTGTCACCAGCCCCACGCTCATGCTGAGGAATGCGCCAGTCATAAAGGTAATAACCTCTGCACCCGACACCAACCCCACGCAGCTACCGTTTTCCAGCAGGATGTTGGGATTGGCGCACCAGGCTGCTGGCGGCACACCATCTGAAGTGTAGGTCCAGGGCCCCATAATTGCCACCAGTAGCAGCACCAGTACGGCTACTCGCCAAACACGCTTATGCTTGTTAATCCACGACATGGCCTGCCTCCATCGTACCAGCACTCTCGTTTCCTGACTCGAGCTCATGCAGCGTTTTTACTAGAGGTAGCAGAACGCTTATTGCATCCTACCGACCCAATACGGTTACGGACCCAAAAAAACGTGTCAG
>CAZPWU010000474.1:0-2646 GCA_964590325.1 uncultured Anaerolineaceae bacterium
GTCACATCCGCAGGCGTGGAATGGTCTATTATAGTACAATCACCCAACTGGCCGCGCCAGTTATCCCCCCAGCATCTGACGCCTCCGCTGCTGGTCAGGGCACAGGTATGCGTATTTCCGGCTGCCAGAGCAATAGGAACCCCGGTAGCCGCGCCAGGTATCTGGGGAAAAGGGTTCACGGCATTGGGATAACTTCGGCTTAACCAATTGTCTTGTAATGGTCGGTCCTCCATGATCTGCTCAGCAAGATGGTTGGGATCACCATCCCACCTGCGGGTGGGGTCAACACTGACCGGTGTTTGGGGTGTGGTAGTTGGCTGTAGAATATCAAATGCAGTGGACGAGCTGCCAGTGAACCATACCAGTGCCAGGGCAATGATAATGCTCAAGGACATCAAGAGTTTTGTCTTCATAGCCTTCCGAATCTTCTCGTCAATAGATAGGAAGTATGCATCACGCCGTTATATCTGCCTCGCGGGCGTGAATTATGATCATGATGTCATCGTGCATGATTCAGGCCTGATTATTAAAGAATGGAAATTGGATATTATCCAGCCATATTCTTAAGTAACTGAGGATATCCTTGCTGGTAAAGCTCATAAAATCGTCGCAGGCCCTCGACCCACGTCGGAGGGCGTCCGCCCAGGGCGCAGGTTAGCTTGTCTGTGCGTAGGGTGAGAACAGGAGAACGGGCAACTTTGAGGCCAGAATCGGTCACCGAGGCGGGGGCGATCAGGTTTTCATCCAGTCCAAACTGGCGCGCCACAGCCACTCCAAAATCATACTTACTGGTGCATTGAGCGCTGACGACATGGTATAGCCCACTCAATCCCTCTTCAAGCATTTTCAACAGAACGAGAGCCAGGTCATTTGCCAGCAGCGGGCAAAAATATACATCGGTAAAGCCCATAACCCGGCTGCCAGCTTTTAGATTATAGTAAAAGAACTCGCCGAGGCTGCGCTTGCCGGACAGGCTCCACCCAAAGAGGTTAACGCGGGCGATGATCGCCTCAGGATCAGCATCGGCAACGGCCCGTTCACCGTCCAGCTTCGTGCGAGCGTAGACGCCCAATGGATTGGGAGCATCCTCCTCCGAGTAACCACCCCGCTGCCCGTCGAACACAGCGTCCGTGGAGACGTGCACCAGGCGCGCTCCGCCCCTGGCGACAATCCCTGCCAGTTTTCCGGGCAACTCGGCGTTCAATCGCTGGGCTAGACCAGGATTGGCCTCGCAGTCATCGATATTTGCCAGCGCCGCACAGTGGATCACCCAATCGGGTTGGGTTTGTTCCAGCACCTGCTCTAACACGCCAGGGACGAGCAGGTCTGCCTTGAGCACCGTAAAAGCGTCTGTGTGCAAGGGATGGTGGATAACCACCCCAAAGACAGTATGGGCGCCAGGTTGTGAACGGTCCGTCACCGAAGCTGCGCTCAGGGCTAGGTTGAGTCCCAACAAGCCGGAAGCGCCGGTGACAAGGATACGCATCAGGCCATAGTCTCCCGCAGATGGTTTTTCTCGTAGGGAGCAATCATCTGGCGGATCTGCTCAACGTCCAGCCACTGCGGGTTAGTATCACTGGTATAGCGAAAGCCATCAGGCAGCGGGTGACCGATATCCTGCCACTCGCGCCCAAACCACAGCACACCGCTGGGCTGCACGACAAACATGTCGTCCAGCTCCAGAGTAGAACGAGCTTCATCTTCGGAGATTAACGCTTCGTGTAATTTCTCACCGGGGCGGATACCTACCACGTCAAACCCGGCATCAGGGGCAATCGCTCTTGCCAGGTCGACGATGCGGGTGCTGGGGATCTTCGGCACAAATACTTCACCGCCGCGCATCTGTTCGATGCAGCGGATGACAAAACGCACCCCTTGTTCCAGGGTAAGCCAGAAACGGGTCATGCGCTCATCAGTTATCGACAATTTTCCGTTTTCGCGCTGTTTGAGGAAAATGGGGATGACGCTGCCGCGGCTGCCGACGACGTTGCCATAGCGCACGCAGCTAAAGCGCGTGGCGGTGCCAGCAGCATAGGCATTGCTCTGTACGAAAAGCTTCTCGGCAGCCAGCTTGGTTGCACCGTACAGATTGACCGGGTTGACTGCTTTATCGGTGCTCAAAGCCAGCACCTTCTTAACCCCAGCATCCAGGGCAGCCTCGATAACATTACCGCTGCCTAAAATATTGGTTTTAATCGCTTCCATCGGGTTATACTCGCAGGCCGGCACCTGCTTGAGCGCTGCCGCGTGAACGACAATATCCACCCCATGCATGGCCCGCCGCAGGCGGTCCACGTCGCGGACATCGCCGAGGAAATAACGCAGGCTGGGATGGTCATACCCAGCAACGCGCATCTCATGCTGCTTTAGCTCATCGCGGCTGAAGACGATCAGCTTGGCGGGATGAAACTCTTGCAGCATGATCTCGATAAACTGCCGGCCGAACGACCCGGTGCCCCCGGTAACGAGGATAATTTTATCGATCCAGTCCATAAGCAGCTCCGTAAGTATATGATACGTGAGGCATGAAACCCAAAGTGTGCCCTCATAGATCGCTAATAGGTTATAAGAGCTTTCGAACTACAACCAGTGGATACTGCCCATTTTTACCAAAAAAGTGCGGGAAACGCTCCTCCAGCCAGAACA
>CAZPWU010000475.1:0-2644 GCA_964590325.1 uncultured Anaerolineaceae bacterium
TCGAAGCTCGAGATGGTCGTCTTCCAAACCCAAGACAGCCTGCATAAGCTGAAGTATCAATGGGGCCTTGAAAAACCCGCTGTTCCCTGGCAGGTGGCGGCACAAGTCACAGGGAATAAGAATGCACTCCCTATTATCACCCAAACCCCTGCTGTAAAACGTACCCCTACCCTCAATGGCAATTCCACGATCAGCCCTACCCCACCGCCCGGAGGTCAAACCTCTTCTCCTGAACCACACACCACATTAAGCACGAAGCCCTCACCTGAACCGGTTTTTACGTCGACCCCTACCGTGTGGATTCTATCTCCTGCGACTCCCTTGGGTAGTGTAGAGGGGGAAGGTATCTGGTCCCCGTACATCCAGGGTGTCTCCGGTCGGACGGTCGCCTACCGTACATTCATCCAGCCTGACCCTGAACGACCGTATGCCATTGTGGCGGTGGTGGCGTTCGACCTTAACCACACCCGGCTGCATTATGTGCTGGGTTCCATCGAGCCTTATTCACCCGATGCGCCGAAACGCTCGGGCACCATCACCCCAGCAGATCTGGCTCCGAATGTGCTGCTGGTGACATTCAATGGCGGTTTCAAGGCCACCCATGGTCACTTCGGCGCTATGTCCGATGGGATAACCACCTTACCCCCAAAAGACGGTCTGGGCACCATGGCGATCTACAAGGATGGCACTGTCCGTATGGGTGCCTGGGGTACAGATATTATTTCATCTACTGAAATGACCGCCTGGCGAGAAAATGGCCCCCTCGTCGTCCAGGATGGGAAGATCGACCCTAAAATATATAACAATTCTCCAGCCGATTGGGGGTATACCGTCAACGATGTCTCACCGACCTGGCGTTCTGGGCTGGGCATCAGTGCAGACAGTCAGACTCTATACTATTTTGCCGGTCCGAGCCTTTCCATGCCAGCGTTGGCAAACACCATGTTGACTGCTGGAGCTTACCGGGGCATTCAGCTCGATATCAATAACTACTGGGTCCATTTTGTGGTCATCAAGCCGGTTGGAACAAAGCTGATCCCTGAACCCCTCTTCCCGGCGACGATGAACGAGAACCTCGACCGTTATCTACACCCGTATACGCGCGATTTTTTCTATATAACTGCCGTAACTGAGCACTAAGATATTGCGAATAGGGGTGTTAGTGAGTGAAACAGACTTGCTAACACCCCCATTCGCTTTTATTTTGAGAATTCTGGAAAATAGTACCGATAACCGGTAAAGACCTCCACTCGATAAGCGACCGGGTTACCAGCCACGCGCCCATCAATATGACTCATGCGCACATAGATTACTCCCGTGCGGTCGGATGTCCATTCCAGAAATGTGGGTTGCCCGAAATCAGCAGATGAAGCATCGGCACGTAAGGTGAGGTTAACGCCATCCCGAGTGAATAAACTGAGGTGGGTAGCGACATTCCCAGCCAGAGGGAAGCTGCGAACCTTGTAATGCACCCCGGATTGGACTGTGAAGGTGATCCAATCCTCGTCATTTAACCAGTTCGCAGTTGTCGCCGGATTGCAAAAGTTATGAATCTGAGCTACACCATCAGGGATGATCTGCCTGGAAGTCTCCTGTGTATTATCGTTTTCCCATGTATCTGGCGATGAACAGATGGTATTAGGGATGAAAGTGCTAACCTCCGCCGTCGATGGATAAGCCTCAGTATTACCAACCCGGTCCACCCCACGCAGCCGAAAGCCATATAATCCGCCGAGGTCTCCGATGACCCAGGCCTGGGTGTTGTACCCGGGGATGTTCGAGGCATAATCTCCCCAGGTTGCACCCGCATCCTTCGACCACTGCAGGTCATAGTGGTCGATTCCGGAGACGGCGTCTGTTCCGCTCCATTTCACCAGGAAAGCCGTGCTGGACTGGGTTGGGGATATGGGTTTCATCGCAGTCACCGGAGGTGTGCGGTCCACACCCAGGTTCCACGCTCCTGAACCGATCCAGGCACCGGCGTTATTAAAGGCGTTGATATAAAAGGCCATGCTCTTCTGGTCGCTCGAGGGTAGGTTGAAATTGTAGCTCCAACCGCCCTGAGGATTTGCGTCGCTGCCCAAATATTCCCAGTCCGAAGTCAGCCAATCCCACGAGTGCCAGTAAAAATCGACCCGGCTGACACCGCTCTGCGTGTCGGTGACCAGGGCGGTAACTTTAACCGGGTCTGTGATTAAGAAACTCCCGCTGGTGGGAGAGGTGATGCTGGCGGCTGGGGAGCTGGTATTAGTCGACAGGCGTAAAATATAGGTATATGAAGACCCCCCCACCCCTGGATGCTTCCAGGCACGCACCTTGAGATAATAGGTGCCATCATAGCTCAGCGCAAACTCCAGGTGCGAATCGCGCACCACGCCGGGGACGATATCATCGTTCTCCTCCAGCACCGATGTACCGTCGCTATCTAACAAGAATAGATACGGATCGAGGGGTGAACCGAGGGTTTGAGCATCGACAGCGGCGATAATGTGGGTACCCGCCGACCCACTGAAACGGTAATAGTCCACATCCCCATTCGGGCAAATTTCGCCATTGGCTGTATAAAGCTGGTTGTCAGTGATGACCGTCGCAGAACCAGGGGCATTATTCGGTTCGTACGCATCAGAACAAACCGGTGGCGCGG
>CAZPWU010000476.1:0-2643 GCA_964590325.1 uncultured Anaerolineaceae bacterium
GCTCTCTATATACTGCCAGCCGGCGGGGCAACTATCCACTGGTGCGCACCTACTCGGGCACCGATGACTTCATCCGCCTGGCCGAGATGTACGTTGAAACAATCCACAACGCCTGGTGTGCTATCCCATTGTTCTGGTTCAATCAGATGGACGGGCGCGGCCCATGGGACCTGGAAGGCTCTATCCGTGAACACCAGCGATTGATGGCGTGGTACGGTGAACGTGACATCCCAATGGAATTGAACGAGCCGCATCACTGGGGCATGCGCGATGCCCCAGACGTTATCTTCGTCCTCTCCGCGTATCTCTCGGCGTACAATGCCTGCGCCTTCGGGGTGAGAGATTACATTGCCCAACTGATGTTCAACAGCCCACCGGGGCTTTCGGATGCGATGGATTTGGCAAAGATGCTCGCAGCACTCGATCTGATTGCACCACTGGCTGGCTCCGATTTCCGCATTTGGAGACAGACCCGCACGGGCCTGCTCAGCTACCCTCTCGATCCTGTCGCTGGGCGTGCCCACCTGGCAGCCAGCGTGTATTTGCAAATGGCGCTTAAGCCACACATCGTCCACGTCGTCGGGCACACCGAGGCAGACCACGCTGCCACCGCCGATGATGTAATCGAGGCCTGCAAGCTGGCACGCAGGGCTATCGAAAACGCCATATACGGCGCTCCGGACATGACCGCCGACCCGGCGGTGCAGGCGCGCCGTGAAGTGCTGGTCGCCGAAGCGCAGGTGACGTTGGAGGCTATCCGCGGCCTGGCGAAGCCGGGCGTGACCGACCCGCTGACCGACCCGGCAACCCTGGCGCGTGCGGTAACCAGCGGGATTTTGGACGCTCCCCAACTGCGCAATAACCCCTTTGGACAAGGAAAAGTGATCAGCCGTATTGTGAATGGTGCTTGCGTGGCAGCAAATCCGGACGGGCGACCAATATCGGAAAAACAACGGTTGGAGGGGATCTCTTTGGAGGATTAGACATGAACACCACCCACTACACTGTGATCGGCGCTGGTCATGGAGGCAAACCCATGGCCGCGCATCTGGCGTTGATGGGCTTTCCTATCACGCTGTACAACCGCACTTTCGACCACATCGCTGCTATCAAGAAGCGCGGTGGCATCGACCTGGAAAGCGCCGAGGGTGGGCCGCACGGCTTTGCCCACCTGCCCCTGGTCACATCCGACGTAAAAGAGGCTTTACAGGATGCCGAGATGATTATGGTCGTGGTGCCCTCTTCAGCCCACGCCGAAGTCGCCAGGACTGTCGCACCGCACCTTCGTGATGGGCAGATCATCATCCTTCACCCCGGACGCACCTGCGGGGCGATCGAGTTTTATAAAGAGATCCGCGAAAAGGGCTGCACAGCGGATGTCACCATCGCCGAGGCTGAGACGTTTATCTACGCCAGCCGCTCTGACGGGCCAGCCCAGGCGCGCATCTTCCGCATCAAGGAGGCAGTGCCACTGGCGGCGCTCCCGGCTGTCCGTACTCAGCAGGTGCTGGATAAGCTCAATGAGGCGTATCCACAGTTCATCGATGGAGGGAATGTATTGCAAACAGGCTTGAACAACATGGGAGCCATCTTTCACCCGGCGCTGACCCTGCTTAATGCCGGATGGATCGAGGCCACCCATGGGGATTTTCAGTTCTATATCGATGGCGTGACCCCCTCTGTGGCACGGGTACTTGAAGAATTGGACCGCGAACGGGTGACAGTGGCCTCCTCCATCGGAATACGCGCCCGCAACGCAATGGAATGGCTGCAATTAGCCTACAACACCACCGGCGAAGACTTGCAAGATGCCATCCACAACCAGCCGGGCTACTACGGCATCAAAGCTCCTAGCACGCTGAGCCACCGCTATATCTTCGAAGATGTGCCGATGAGCCTGGTGCCGATCGCATCGCTTGGCGAACGCTATGGTGTTTCTGTGCACGGTATGGACAGCATCATCCGCCTGGCCTGCATCGTACACCACACCGACTACTGGCGGCGCGGTCGCACCCTGGTAAAGCTTGGCATTGCCGATCTGAGCGTCAACGAACTGACCCGTTTTGTGAACGAGGGCGTGAAGGAATAGGCGATGACACTGATCACACGAATGACTCGTATGTCCCGAGAGCTCAGGCTGTTTGCCGTTGCGTCATTAACCATGGGCGTGGCTTATAGTCTTTATGACTCGACATTCAATAACTATCTCAACGCACGTTTTAACCTCACTGGATTCCAACGCTCTTTCCTCGAAATCCCCCGCGAGCTCCCGGGATTCCTCGTAGTTTTTGTGTCAGCCTTGCTCTGGTTCCTGTGCAGCAGGCGGCTCGGGGTGGTATCTATGCTTCTGGGGGTGGTCAGCACGCTCCTGATCGGTTTTGCTTCACCCTCCTACGCGATCCTGGTTATCTGGCTGTTCACCTACAGCATGGGCCAGCACATTTTCATGCCATTGTCTGCCTCGATCGGGATGGAGCTTGCCAGAGAAGGCAAAACAGGCCAGCGCCTGGGCCAATTAAATGCGATCAGGAATGTGGCTGCCATCCTGGGGAGTTTTCTGGTATTGCTGGGCTTCAAGTACCTGGGGTTCACCTTCAGTCACACCTTTACCCTGGCTGCGCTGGCGTTTGTGGTTACCGCCAT
>CAZPWU010000477.1:0-2643 GCA_964590325.1 uncultured Anaerolineaceae bacterium
TCGATATTTTCCACAGCAATTGAAATTGCCTCGCTCACCCGGCAACCCAAACGTGAGAGAACTCTGATAAGCAAACGGTCGCGGGGTGTATTCGTTGCATCCTCCATTCTGGTGGTTTCAGATATCTCCAGATATTCCCTGGCCATTTCACTTCTTCCTCCCGCTATTGTCACTATTGGAGTTACTCGCTAGAGGCGGCTTGATGCCACGAGAAGGACTTGCAGCGGCCTTTTCCGGCAAGATACGGAGGTGTTTCTCGGCAATGAGGTCGGCGAGAATCTTTAGAGCTTCGTCAAAGGGCATCTTCTCGGGAACCACGCTGTTGCCTATCTCCCTTGACAATCCATTCTTCTGATGGTAATATCAACGCAAGAAAACAGTTACATATAAGTAGAAAACAAATGTATCCAGCAGTGATAATATAATATTTATTATTAAAAGAGCTAGGCATTAACTAGCATTAAATTACAAATATTAGTATTGTTACTAACATATATTAGACAATAATATGTTATGGTTGGAGGTCATAAATGCCCAAGAAAAAAGGTGACTTTGCGATAAAACCTGAACAGCGGCTCCAATGGTTGAAGCGTCATGAGGGGGGTGAATCTCACTTTCAAATCGCTCTTAAGGAAGGCGTCGACCACCGGACAGTGGCCAAACACATCGAAATCGCTAGAAGCGAGAGGGAGCTTAAAGATGAGCGGAGCGCTGTCTTGCGTAATGCCCTGGAACGTCATTTTGCGGATTTATTGAACATCATCGATATCATGGCGTTTTGTATCGATACTGGCCAAGCAGTAGAGTTTTCAGGAGACAACGAATTCTTAAAGGACGCTCTTCACGACCACATTCCGCGTTCTTCGATCTGGCCTCTGTTGCGACGGTGGAACTCGGGCATTGCCGATTTGACTCGACTCGAAACGAGTGTAAGGGGTAAACTGGAAAGCAAGCTAGCAACTGACCCTGGATTGACTGCGATCAATGAGCGCAAGGGTGGTGAACTATTTAAAAGGATGCGGTCGGCTCTCAAATACAACCCGAAGGAGAGAGGACAGGGCCAACCTGAATTGGACGTTAAGTCTCCTGAAATAGAGGCGAGGGTGAACCTGTCACGCGCCGTGAATTCTGCAGTATCCGCATTCATTGACCTTGATGAGAAAGACTCTGTCGTCGTCAAGGACACTGTATTGAAAATAGGCAGCGAAATGGAAGTCTCGGAGGAGTTCGCCGAATTTGGAGATGTCTATAGCAAGCTGGCCGACACCCGAGCCAAGCTTAAGAAAGAGCTTCGTGTCCTGGAGTGGAGGAGAATCGTACCGGGCAGATGTCGGCTGTGCCCCATGTAGTTTTGCGGATAAGCCGAAGACTTTGAGGAGGTTACAAGATGAGAGTCGCGCTGTACGCCAGAGTTTCTAGCGATGCCCAGGATGTCAGTTTGTCAATCGGAGCGCAACTGCGGGCTTTGAGAGAATATGCTGAAAAGCACGGCTACACTATTGTGCGGGAATTTGTCGACGAGGCGGAAAGTGGTCGCACCTCGGCTCGGCCTGCTTTCCGGGAGATGATAGCTCTAGCCAAAACCAAGGAACCACCTTTCGACATGATTCTTGTCTGGAAATTGAACCGGTTCTCCCGCAATAGGGTTGACTCAATCACCTTCAAAGAGCTACTCCGCAAGCGCGGTATCAGCGTTGTTTCCATCAACGAACCACTCGAGAATAATCCATCCGGGAAGCTTCTCGAGGGCATTATCGAGGGCATGGATGAGTTCTATAGTGCTAACCTCGGCCAGGATATCAAACGTGGCCTGAGGGAAGCCGCTAAAAGAGGTTTCTTTGTTGGTCGACTGCCTCCAGACGGTTTTCACAAGGTAACGGTAATGGATGGGAACAAGTCTAGGCACAAGGTGGAACCTGATCCTGCTGATTCCAGGTCGGTACTGGCAGTCAAGTCGGCGTTTGCCATGGCGATGAAAGGCTGGGGAACAAAAGAAATCGCTAAAGCTTTTAACAAAGACGGCTTTCGTACGAGTACCGGGGCGCCCTGGACGAAGACATATGTTTACAAGGTACTCACAAATGAAGCATATTGTGGCACCCTGGTATTGGGTGGGAGACCTGGTTATAAGGCAATCCGAAGCGGAGAGCCCCCGGTGAGAGTTGAAAACGCCTGGCCGGCTATAATTGATAAAGAAACCTTCCTGTCCGTCCAGCACAAGATGATGTCCAGAAAGCCAACTGCCATCCATCCCAGGGTATTACCCAGTTTCTATTTACTCTCCGGAATTCTCTTCTGTTCCTGCGTCAGGGCGATGATTGGTCGCAGCGCCAAGTCCCATCATTTCTACTACTACACCTGCAACCGTAAATTCAAGGAAGGGTCGGACGCCTGTCATGCCAGAAGTCTGCCAAAGAAGAATCTGGAGAGAATAGTAACCGAGCACATCAAGAGCAAGATTCTGAACGACGATGTCTTGGAAAAGCTGGTTGCCTTAGTCAACGAAGACCTTGACAATGCCCACTCCTCATATCGGGCGAAGCTTGAAGTCTTGGATACCGAAATTAAGGACGTGAGTTTAAGACTGGCCAAACTCTATGATGCCCTTGAAACGGGAAAGCTTGAATTGAATGATCTCGCGCC
>CAZPWU010000478.1:0-2634 GCA_964590325.1 uncultured Anaerolineaceae bacterium
GAGATAGACCCTGCCGGTATGGTCCTCGGGAAGTGATGGCACAGTAAGGCTGGCGTAGGGTCTGCGTGTGAGTAAAATAGGCTATATGCTGAGGTTGATTTCGGGTAACTGGCAGATGACATGAGCTTAGCTTTGTTGTATTATGAAAATGGGAAGGAAGGTAAAAAAATTATGAGTACATCCTGGATGCTAAAAACAAATGGTGATCCTCTGGTCGCGGTGCGGACTTTCCTGCAAGCTCTCTGGTCACAAGCGAATGTTGATGGCATTCTGATCCAGCTTGAGCCAACCGGTGGGAAAAGGACTGGGCCACAGCTGGTGGATGATCCTGCTCTCCTGGAGACGGCCGATCCTTTCCTGCCCCTGGTGACCGTCAACTCGGCAAAGCTCGTTATCCAACTGTCACGCCAACACCCGGAAGCTTATCTTGCAGCAATCTTGCGTCCCTGCGAAGTGCGAGCACTTGTAAATATGATCGGTCACATACCGGTCGACCTCAAGCACTGGTTTATTATCGGGGTGGACTGCCTGGCGAGTTTCCCGGCTGAGGATTTCGAGTGGCGCCTCCAGAAAGCGGGTACAGCGGAAGACCTGACCCGCCAGATCCTGCGCAATGCTAGGCAGGGCGGCATCTCACCAGACCGCTTTCGCTCAGCCTGTCAGATGTGCGCATCTCCCGCCAGCCAGGAGGTTGACCTGTGTATGGGCATGTTGGGTCTCCCGGTTAAGGAGTACATCCTCGTCACAGCCAAAGATGAGGATACTGCCAGACGCCTTCACTTAGATGAAATTACTAGTGGACTGGCACTGTCGTCGCAGGTGACCCAGCGTGAGGAGATGCTGGATATGCTCTTCGGACGGCGGACGCACCTCCATGAGCGGATGGTCCTTGAACTGCCGTCTGATCTTCCAAGCAGTGTCAGCGAACTGGTCGCGTTTATCGAAGCCTGCGCCCCATGCCAGATATGTCTGGAAGTCTGTCCTATTTATTCCAGCCTGGTGGCAGCCGGCGCGGCTGGCGGAGAGCTTTCGATGGATGATGTGACCCATTGGCTGACCTCATGCGTGGCGTGCGGGATGTGCGAGCAGGCCTGCCCCAAGCACACACCGCTGCCGGCGATCATCAGCCGTATCGATCAAGAGCTCAGGGAAGAGATGATGACGGCATGAACACCGGTAAAAGACACCGGGCAGTAAAGGACACTGGGCTATGAATGTGAACCGAATCCTGTGCGTTCGCGAAGAAGATACCGTCACCACATTGCGCGGCTTCCTTTCAGCGTGGTGGGAGCACCTCGGGTTAGACGCCATGTTGGCTCCTGTAGAATCAAAGGAACAACATGGGGTGACTTCCCAGGTGATCGATAGCCCGGTTGACCTGGCTGCGGTTAACCCCTTTGCGCCGGTCATGCTCAGCAATGCGGCGGCTGCCGTCGAAGAGTTCATCCGGGACCATCCTTCAAGGCGCCTGGCGATCATGCTGCGTCCTTGCGAGCTACGCACATTGGTGGAGCTCAATAAGCGACGCCGTGTATTCGCTTATGCTCCAGGGTCGGATGGAAGCGACGATAACCTGGTCATTATCGGGGTGGACTGCCCGGGGACTTACCCAGCGGCTGAATTCATCGCGCGAGTTGACGAACACGGCATTGATGCTGTGACCCGTGAGCTGTTGATTTATGGCGTTGAGGATAGCTCGATACTCAAGCAGCTGCGGACAGCATGCCAGGTCTGCGACCGACCTGAACCTTCCAATGCCGATATCACGATCGGAGCTATCGGGGTTGATCCGCAGCAGTTCCTCCTGGTGATCGCCCGCGATGAGGCGACCTATGCACGTCTTGGCTTACATGAAGTGACGGACAGGCTGGCGACTGAAGAGCAGGTGGTGAGGCGTGAGATGATGGTGGATGCCATTGCGGATAAACGGGTCGCCCGGCGGATCAGCACGACCGACAGCGATACCCGGCGGTTCGGTGACTTCTGTAGCCTTCTGGCGTGTTTTGCGCGCTGCACGCTGTGTGCTGACTGCCTGGACGCCTGTCCACTGTACGAAGGCGAGTTGACGGGTATGTTGGGGGTAGGGAGTAGCTATGAACACGGTCGCCCCCTGTTGCCCGAATTGGTGGGTGTAGTACGCTGGTTGGCCTCCTGCTCCGGTTGTGGGATGTGCCAGGAGGCCTGTGAATACGGTGTACCCTTGGCGGAGCTGATCTCTAGCCTCAGCCACCGTATCCACGACGAGATCCATTATACCGCTGGTGACCCAACTCAGCGGTTACCCTGGGGGGTTGGCCAACCCAGGCCACGTCACGCCCCATCCTGAACGGTGTTATATAATTGGAGGGAATCTGCTCCAGCTATCTCCAGCCCAGGCTGGGTAGTTTTTTGGAGGTGTCCTATGGGTAAAGTAAATAACCCTGAAGATGAGGATGAACGGGCTGAAGAGCCTGCCGTAGGATTGGAAAGATACTTTATCGAAGCGTACCTGGCCAGCAAAGGTCACACGTGGGAAAAACTGCGCGGACTGCCCGAAGAAGATGTCAGGCGGCTGATGACCGAAGCCTGCACCTATGCCTCGACCAAGCTGGCCGAAGTCGAGGCTCGAGCGCAGTTTGTGCGCGACATCCACGA
>CAZPWU010000479.1:0-2634 GCA_964590325.1 uncultured Anaerolineaceae bacterium
GAGCTCGCGGGTTGGCCCGGTGATGCGATAACCGTTGGCCTGGATCCAGCCCAGTATGGACTGGTAAGCTTCGCCGATGGCAGTGAAGCTGCCCTGGTGCACGACGGAGGCCGCACCGGGGATGCCCGCCAGCTTGTAGATGCGCACCCGCTCGCTGCCCGGCAGGAACTCCGGAAGAGTCCTCGGCAGGGGCAGGGCTGCCTCGACGGTGGTGCCCTCGTCGGGCGGATTGCTGACGGTATCGGTATCGTGGTACAGGGCGATACCCGGGCCGCTCGGGGTGATCCCTTTGCGGAAGACGTAAGCGCTTACCTCGCCAAACAAGCGGTCGAGGATGGGTCCGGACTGGTCATAGCTGGGGATGATCCCGCTCACGGCGGCGACCCATTGGGGTTGGACTTCCTTCACGATAATTTCATAATAGGGCAGTCTGCCCTCCTGTTCAATCTGTCTCAGCCGTGCATCGACCTGCGCCAGTTGCTCCTGGGAGGCCTGGATCTCGTGTTCGATCTCGGCCCGCCGCACCTGGAGCATCCTGGACAGGTGGTAGGGGGACAGGTCGCTGTCCAGCATGTGGGCGATCTGCTCGAGCGAGAACCCCAGCTCTTTCAACCCCAGGATGCGGTAGAGAATGGGCAACTGGTCCACAGAATAGTAGCGGTAGCGGGTGAAGCGGTCGATGCCGGACGGTTTAAGCAGTCCGATCTCGTCGTAGTAGCGCAGAGTCTTCACCGGTACCCGGCTGAGCTTTGAGAAGTCTCCGATCTTGAACATAGGTCCTTAACGGCATGCATTCTGGTTCTTAGAAGGCCTTCGCATACAGGATACACCCTCCAGTGGGGGGAGAGTCAAGAGGTTTCTTTATTAATTCTGCGGGCGGAAGAAGCGGCGGGGGTCGTAGCGCACCACGTTGATCGAGTAAGCCCCGTCGATGTACAGTGTGGTGCCGGTGATATAAGAGGCGTAATCCGAGGCCAGGAAGGTCACGGCATTGGCGACCTCCTCCACCTCTCCTACGCGCTGCAAGGGCACCCACTTTTTAAAGCTGATCTTCGTGACAAGCCTGCGGGCTGCCCGGGGGATGGGGTCCCAATCGCGGTGCGAATCGATGGCGCCCGGGGATACGCCCACCACGCGGATGCCGTATTCGCCCCATTCCAGGGCCAGGGCCTTGGTGAGCATGGTGACGCCGGCCTTGGAGACGCAGTAGTGGGTGGCTCCCAGGCGCGGCACCACATCGTGAATGGAGGAATTGTTAATAATTACACCACCAGTGCCCTGCTCCTTCATCATTATCGCGGCGGCTTTGGAGCACATGAAGGTGCCGCGCAGGTTCACGCCCAGGATGCGGTCCCATTCGCTCATCGGCATGTCCAGGGCCGGGTACATGTTCTCGACCCCGGCGTTGTTGACCAGGATGTCGAGGCCACCGAAAGCCTCCTTGGCGCTTGAGAATAGTTTCGCCACCTCGTCCTCGCGGCTGATGTCGGCCTCCACGGCTAGAGCCGTGCCCTCGCCGCGCGCCTGGTTGATCTTATCCGCCATAGCCTGGGCCAGCTCAGGCTTACGGATATAGTTGATGACGAGGCGTGCCCCGGCGGAGGCCAAGCTCTCGACGATGCCAGCACCGATGCCGGTGTTGCCGCCGGTGACCAGGGCGCGTTTGCCGGTCAGATTGATCTGCAGGTTGTCCTTGTCCATAGTTTTACTCCATCGGTTTTTTTTAATGAGCATGACGAAAAAATCATTTTATAAACCCTATTGTAACCAATATTAAGGGTTGAATATGAGATGTATTATGGCTCTTCTGGATTGGATTACCGAATGTCCCAGCTTACCTGGCTGTATCAGTCAGGGGAAAACACAATCTTTCATCGTATTTTCATAATTCAATCTTATAATATACGTAAAACAAACGTACAATTAGTTTCTTATAATTTAAAGATTAAGGGTGCAAAATGAAAAATGTATTGATATGGATCCTGGTGGTGGTTTTGGCAGTTGGCTTAGGGATTGGCGCAGCGGCAGGTGTTGCAGCCTTGATACGCCAGATCAATCCTGACTTGTTCAACACTGCCACCCCCTTACGGAGGAGACAGGCTATCCCCACACCTCGTTTCCGCCAACCGGATGTCCCTGGACGGCCGGGATGGAACCAGTGGGGACCCGGGATGAGAGGGGACTGGGATGGGAGTAATACTAACCCGACCGGCCAGCGCCTCACAATTGACCAGGCGACCCAGGCAGCAACACAATATGCCAGCAGCTATGGTCCGAACCTGCTAGTGGTTGAAGTGATGGAGTTCACCAATAACTTCTATGCTGCCATCCGTGAAGCCGATACCGGTCGCGGCGCTTTTGAAATCTTGATCGACCCAACATCAGGCGCTGTGTCCCCAGAGCCGGGCCCGAATATGATGTGGAACCTGAAATATGGCATGATGGGTGGGCGAGCGGGAGATAACTCCGTCACCCTCGAGCAGGCGAATGGATTGGCGCAAAAAGCTCTCGACGCCAGTGAACCCGGCGCAAAGGTGGAAGAAACCGGATACACTTTCTATGGCTATTACACCTTCGATTACACGCTGAACGGCAAGATCGCCGGAATGTTGAGTGTCAACGGGGTCAGTGGGG
>CAZPWU010000480.1:0-2626 GCA_964590325.1 uncultured Anaerolineaceae bacterium
GAGGGCGGAGTCGAAATGCGGCAGCCATTCCTCCAGTAGGTCGTGGGCAAACGGGGTATCCTCCTCCAGGTTGTCGACGATCAGGTGGCGGTAGGTCTTCATCAGATATTCCCGGCAGGCTGGGTCGGGCCAGAGGTGCTGCCTGAAAACCTCGACCTGCAGCGAGAAGTCCAGCAGGTTATGCTGCAGGCAGTACTGGCGGAAGCGCACGGCGCAGTCCTGGGCGTCCTCATAAACGTGTGCCTGGCTGGCCTCGCCGACCCAGGCCGCTTTCAGGCGGGCGGCGATCTCTCCGGGGGGGAAGCCGACCACGGTGGCTTTGTTGAGGTTGTCCAGGATCTGGCTATACAAACGGTTGCGTGAGATGGTTGCGCTCTCGAAGTAACCCTGCTCGAGCAGCGGCCTGACCAGGCGCGCCATGAAGTATTGGGCGGTTTCCAGGGTGAGGAAGACCGGCGGCTCATCCGGTCGGGTGAAGCCGGCTGCCTCAGCGACCAGCGGCCAGAACAGGTCTACCATGCGCTGTGCCAGGCCGCCGGCGGTGAGCACGCTGACCACCCCTCCAGCGACCACGCCCGGGTAGTCCAGGGCGTCGTAGTAGGGCGTCGCCAGCGTGCGCTGCGGCACGAGCAGCAGGATCGCATCGGCGCGCACGCCCTGGGCCATCAGTGCCAGCAGCCGCTCCACACCGGCGGTGGTCTTGCCGCTGCCCGCCGGACCTTCGAGGAAGATTTTCTTCTCGAGGGGTAGGGAAATCAGCGAGAGTTGGGAGTGAGTGAGAGTGGGCATATCTTTTAGGAAATCGACAATTTTTAAGTGCCGGTCACTTACCCGGATAGTTCTATCATTTATATTGTACAACATCTTATGCATAGGCTGGGCTATCACCGGTCCCTCTTCATCAGCCATTGATTTCAACCGGTGGCGAGGGATGGGATAGTACAATCGTGATATCATTATCAGAATCATCTTAAAGGAGCTTTACACCAAAGACTAACCAAGAGGAAAATCATGATCAGACGCGATGTGATCCGAATGGTATTAGAGGGTGAGCAGCCCCCTTACGTGCCCTGGTCGTTAAGCTTCACCCTGGAAGCAGAAGAAAAGCTCGTGGCCCATTACGGTCAGGATGACCTTGAGCCCTTCTTGCACAACCACCTGCTCGACCTGGGTAATGGCATCGGCTTTTTTACCGACCTGGGTCATGACCTCGTACAGGATGTGTTTGGGGTGGTGTGGGACCGCAGCATCGATAAGGATATCGGCATTGTCAGGGGGACGGTCTTGCCGGAGCCTACCTTGCGCGGCTACCAGTTTCCGGACCCTTTAGACCCGCGTTTCTACGCCGACATCCCAGGTAAAATCGCCGCCTACGGGGACCGGTTCAGGGTTTTTCAAATAGGCTTCTCGCTTTACGAGCGCGCCTGGACGATGCGCGGTATGGAGAACCTGATGATGGACTTCCTGGACCATCCGGATTTTGTGGATGAGCTGCTGGGCACCATTGCTGATTACAATATCACGCAGGTCAGGGAGGCCCTCCGCTACGACATCGACGCCGTCTACTTTGGCGACGATTGGGGGCAGCAGCACGGCTTGCAGATGGGCCCAAAGATTTGGAAACGGTTTATTTATCCCGTTCTCAAGCGGATGTATGCTGTCGTGAAAGGTGCCGGCAGATACGTCTTCATCCACTCCTGTGGTGACGTCGACGAGCTGTTCCCCGACCTGATCGAGATCGGCCTGGACTGCTTCAACCCCTTCCAGCCCGAGGTGATGGATGTGTACGCGCTGATGGAAGAATACCGTGGGCGGCTGAATTTCCATGGCGGCCTGTCAACCCAGAAAACCCTGCCCTATGGATCGTGTGAGGACGTTCGCAGGGAGACGCTTAAGTTGCTGGACTATGGGCGGAAGGGGGGTTACATCTTCTCACCGGCGCATGCGGTGGAGGGGGATGTATCGCTTGAGAATATGTTGTCTTTTATTAATATCCTTACCCACCAGTCTGGGTATCTGGAGACGAATGGTAATAATGTTCTGGAACGGAGAGGGCCGTAAAAAGAGAGTGTGCGGGCATGCGCCTGCTCACCCCCCAAGTACGAGGATCCACCCCGGAAATTCCCAAAGAGTCATATTATCTTATCTAAAGAGGCAAAACTATGGGCAAAGAAAACAAACGGCGAAGGTATTTTGTGATCAAGAAAAAGAGAGAAAGATATGAAAAGATCAAGAAACTGAAGGAGAGATACCTGGCGGGAGATTCGATTGAGAAGCAGAAGATCATCGAGAAGATCATGAAGCTCTCGCCCGGCTATCCAATGTCCGAGCTGACCAAGAGCAAGTAGTAGGGCGATTCTCTACCAATCCGTATCACTTGACCATACACTACAGCTGGGTAACGGTGGATTGTCCGTTCCCAGACTGTTCATCAGGATCCTCCTCGTCCTGGGAGGGTTCAGAAAGTGGTTGGGCAGCGTACGTGACTTTCCAGCAATCGTAGCAGTAATAGGCTTTGCCTCCACGGTCTGGATCTGACACGATGTAGGAAGCATGAAACTTTTTACAGCGATCACAGCGTCGCAGCTTATAATGTGGTATCGTTACCCCTTTATAATCTTACTTC
>CAZPWU010000481.1:0-2625 GCA_964590325.1 uncultured Anaerolineaceae bacterium
TCAGCAGCCAGTGCCAGGCGAACACCGTGCGCCATCTCCAGAACCGTATCCTGGCTCACAGCCCCGTACTTCTCCAATGTCTCCCAGCGCACACCCAATAAGCGCACCTTAGCTTCGTAAGCATAAGCCGTGACACTGCCCATATAATATATTGAAGATCCGGGCACATTGGTTATGAGGTGTCCAACCAAGCCACCCGTACACGATTCTGCCACTGCTAATTTCAAGCCGCGCTGGGTAAGCAGTTCCCCAATGAGGACTTCCAGAGATTTTCGGGTTGTTAAAGCAGGATTTTCCATACCATTCATAGAGAAGAGATGTAAAGAGAATTATATCAATAAAAGTATTCGTAAAACCCGTGTTAGAATTACTCCCGCAATGGAACTATCTGACCAGTTAAAAGCGACCCTCGATTCTGCCCCTTCTAAGGCAGGCTGTTACTTAATGAAGGACGCCGAGGGGAAAATCATATACGTGGGTAAAGCTGTCAACCTGCGTAACCGGGTGCGTTCATACTTCCACACCGGCGCGCAGGAAGACCCTAAAACACGCCAGCTCGTCAGGCGTATTATAGACATCGAATGGATTGTAGTCGGCTCCGAACTTGAAGCCCTGATCCTGGAGATGAACCTGATTAAGAAGCACCGCCCGCGCTACAATGTGCGGCTCAAGGACGACAAACGCTATCCTTATATCAAGGTCCACTGGGCCGACCCATTCCCCAAGGTCACGGTAACACGCCAGATCCAGGATGATGGCTCGCGTTATTATGGACCTTACACCAGCGTCTGGGCAGTGCACCAGACCTTAGACGTGTTACGACGCATCTTTCCTTACCTTACCTGTGACCGGATCATCACCGGCAAGGACGAGCGTGCCTGTCTCTACTATGATATCAAGCTATGTACAGCACCTTGCATTGGGGCGATTGACCAGGCCGGCTACCGGCAGATGATCGACGACCTGTGCAAGTTCCTGGAAGGTCGTACCGAACCCATCGTGTCACGCCTGCAGGCTGAGATGGCTAAGGCCGCAGAGGAGCTGAACTTTGAGAACGCGGCTGCCCTGCGCAACCAGATTCAGGCGATTGATCGGGTCGTTGAAAAGCAGAAAGTGGTTTCTACAGAATATATAGATTCTGATGTGATCGCCATGGCACGCTCGGATGGTGAAGCCTGCGTGCAGATATTCTTCATCCGTAACGGTAAGCTGATCGGGCGAGACTACTTCCTCATGGAAGGCGCCGAAAACACGACCGATGCAGATGTCATTGGCGGGTTCCTCAAGCAGTTCTATGATCAAGCTCCAACGGTCCCGTCCCAGTTGCTGCTCCCCCAAGAAGTGGAAGAAGCCCAAATCATTAAACAATGGCTGAGCACGCGGCGCGGCGGGGAAAAAGTGGAAATTAAAGTACCCCACCAAGGCCAGCTGCAGGAGCTGATCCAGATGGCAGCCGAGAACGCTGCTGAGACCCTGGCAACATTGCAGGCTCAATGGCAGGCCGATAAACACCGCCAAACCCAGGCGCTTGCCGAACTGCAGGAATCCCTTAGTTTACCCAACCCACCCAACCGCATCGAATGTTATGATATTTCCAATACACAAGGCACATCCGCAGTGGGTAGCATGGTAGTTTTTGAGCAGGGAGTGCCAAAGAAAAACCTCTACCGGCGCTTTAACATCCGCTCTGTGACTGGCCCTGACGATTTCGCCAGCATGGAAGAGGTGCTCACTCGCCGTTTCAACCGTTGGCAGGCTGCCCAAGAGGCTGCTGATGTACCGGGCAAGAAACCCGACCCGGCTTTCGCTTTACTGCCGGATCTACTGCTGATTGACGGCGGTAAGGGGCAGTTGAGCAGGGCAGTATCCGTTTTGGATCACTTCACGCTGAAAGAAAAAGTGCCCGTAGCCTCGCTGGCTAAACAGCAAGAGGAGCTATTTATCCCGGCGCGTCTCGATTCAATCCTGTTGCCGCGCCAATCTCAAGGATTGTATCTGATCCAACGGGTGCGCGACGAGGCCCACCGCTTCGCCATTACCTCGCACCGGAAACGCCGTGATAAGACCGGAATCGCCTCCCGCCTGGATATGATCCCGGGCATTGGTCCAGCGCGACGGAAAGCTCTCCTGACCCACTTTAGGTCTATCCAGGCGATCCAGGAGGCTTCTATCGATGAATTACAAGCTGTCCCGGGGATCACCACCAGGCTGGCAGAGGCGATCAAAGAGCATTTGGAATAATACTTGGTTTGAGAGCAGGAGATATTAAATGCCCACGAAGAAAAAAGTGTCAGTCCATGAACAACGAAAAATCCGCACCCAACAGATACTCTTCACTGTTGTCGCCGTTATTTTGATCCTCTCATGGGTCATCGGCTTGATCGCTAAATAGGCAAGATCAGGGCCGGCCTTTCGTAATCCGTTGTCGGATAGTTTTTGACAGGGGGAGAGATAGATTCTGGCTTGCCAGACCGCCCGATTAGAGTCGAACGGCAAAATGTCCTGGTAGTCTTTCCACCTGGCGCGCTACACAGCCCAAAAACTGCTGCAGGCGCATGAAACGGAGCTCACAGCATTTATCCGGTTAAAATGGATCATTAAAAATTGTTAGATATCAATACCCGG
>CAZPWU010000482.1:0-2612 GCA_964590325.1 uncultured Anaerolineaceae bacterium
TCATCCCCTTGCGAGTACAGTTGGGTGAAAGACCCGGCTCGGAGGGCACGGAAATAAAGACCAGCCACCTTCCAGTAACATTAGAAAAGGGAGTCACTCCAATATTAAACCCTCCCTCGGTGGAAGGATTCAGCCAGACATTTCTAACTTTAGGGCGGAAATACCGTGAGATTGTTGCCATCCTGATTTCTTCTCACCTCAGCTCGACGATCGCTCAAGCGCAGGAGGCTGCGTCAACGGTTAAATGCGGGGCGATGATCCATATTATCGACTCTCAGACTACGGCGGTTGGGCTGGGGCTGTTGGTCCAGGCTGCCGCTGAAGCGGCTGAGCGCGGTATTTCTGGGATTAAGATCAGCCGCCTGGTAAGGAGTTTGATCCCGCGCGTTTACACCGTATTTTGTGTTCAGAGCCTGACCTACCTGGCTTGCTCAGGTCACCTGGATCCGGCACAAGCCATTATCGGGGAAATGCTGGGGGTCACCCCATTTCTGATCCTGGAAAATGGACGACTGGTTCCGATCCAGAAGGTGCGCAGTTCGCGCCATCTGGTCGATCTTTTGCACGAATTTATTTCCGAGTTTACCAACCTCAAGCATGTCGCCCTGCTTCAGGGTGTACCACCTTTTGAACAGGAGGTACGCAACCTGCGCGAGCGTATCAATGTGGGTTTTCCTGCCATGCCCCTCACCGAGCATACCCTGAACCCGGCCTTGGCGAGCATCATCGGACCGCGCAGCCTGGGGGTGGTCGTTATGGAGCATTGCAGCGACGAAATATGAGATGAAAATTGGGATTGTGACTGACAGCACAGCTGATATACCTCCCGAGCTGGCTCAAGAGCGTGGGATTCACATCGTGCCTGCCATCCTGATCATCGACAGCCAGAGTATTAAAGACGGAGAGGGGATCTCACGGCATGAATTTTATGAACGCCTGCCCGCGATGCGCTCATTGCCAACGACGGCTTCGCCCTCCACCGGAAGCTTCCAGCAAATTTACGATGCGCTTATTTGCCAGGGATTCAGCCATATCATCTCGATCCACGCTACCAGCCGTCTGAGCGGTATTTTTAACGCCGCGCGTGTGGCGGCGCAGTCGTTTGGCGACCGCGTCCGCGTGGTAGATAGCGAGTACGTCACTTTGGGAATGGGCTTTCAAGTGTTGGCTGCCGCCGAGGCTGTTATGAGGGGTTTATCCCTCGAGGCTATCCTGGCACGTATTGAGGATGTCCGCAAACGTGTGCGTGTGATTGCCATGCTGGATACTTTAGATTATATCCGTCGCAGCGGGCGCGTCTCATGGGCACGTGCCAGCTTAGGTTCTCTGCTGAGCATCAAACCCTTCGTTGAACTCAAAGAAGGTGTAGTCCTGCGGATGGGAGAGGTCCGCACACGACGCAAGGGTATCGAACACCTGATAGAGATGATGAATAAACTGGGCCCGTTGGAATGTCTGGCTGTGCTGCATACGAATGCGGAAACTGAGGCGCGTCTGATGCTGGAGCGGCTGACCGCTAAACTGGAAACTACACCTCTACTGGTCAATGTCACCACTATCATCGGCACCCATGTCGGTCCCAACGGCCTGGGTTTCGTAGCCGTGACGAAGTAAAGGAACCACCGAAAATCTGGGTGTTGGGCGGGCGTACGCCCGCCCAACACCCAGATTTTCGGGCTTTGCTCGTTCAGCTGCGCAACTCCTAATACCGTAAAATGATTGTGCGTGGGGCGTATGCTCCACGCACAACTATTTTATCCTACGGTCTGGCTGAGCATTCATGTGATGGAATGATCAAGCGCTGTCACGTATAAAATTAGGCAACTGATAGGGTATCTCTAGAGACATCTCAACCATACCACTGAACTCACCATCCTGATACCAAGGGGTCTGATAAATTAGGTTTTTAACACCGTTTCTTTCAATAGTATAAACATTGGCAACATGCGTAGTCAAAAGATGGTGTAGCTTTGATCGCGCTGACTCCGGGTGGCAGTCCAACAAATTGGTGCCAATGAGGGCCCTACCGCCATCCTCCTGGAAAGAATGAGCAGCAGCAGCATTCATATCGATGATAATGCCATTAGCATCGCAAACTGTGATGGCACCAGGAAATTCTTCAAACCAGGGATGATCTGTCATGATGCTTTATACCTGACCGGCAGTCGGCTGCGCAGCTTAGTCCACGACTGGCTGATCACCTTCGTCCAGGCTATCCCATCGCTTAAAGATAATATACTGCCCTGGTGCTATAAAAGAAGGCTGGAGCTTAAGCTGCTCTCTGACCAGCTCGGGAGATTTCTTATACCGTTCACCTTCCATTTCACCTGGGATACCACATGAGAGGAAGTAGTCGAAGTTGGGGCGGAGGTCCTGCGTGAAACCCAAATAGCGTTTACCACCACCACAGCCAACGGCATCGATATTAAATGCGAGCGACTCCCCGCGGCGGACTTTATTCAATTCTCCGATAAGGCATCTCTGCCCTTTAGGAGGCTGTACCAGATCAGCCTGGTAAACTGCATCGGTGTAATAGAACGCGATGGGCCAATCCGCCCCTGGAAAATAGCGCCGCCATAATTCTGTAAACTGCTGCTTGATACCTGTTTCCA
>CAZPWU010000483.1:0-2612 GCA_964590325.1 uncultured Anaerolineaceae bacterium
TGCGACCGGATGGGAATCGTCGTTATGATAGGGGGGCATCTGGTGGATCGGGTAGTGAAGGGCAGTCGTACCGTTACTGACCGCGATCCCGTGGCGAGTACCGCAAAAACCGGCGAACAGGCGCTCGAAGTCAAGGATATATTTCCCCAAGGACGAGACCCAGCCCGATTTAACACATTCCGAGACGTAAGAAAGCTCATTTCCTGAGAGGAGCGGGTCATAGACTGGGAGGAAACGGTTCGGATCATGCATGTGGAGGAACCTGTTAGAGAGGGATTTTATAGAGATAAACCTGAGTTTACTCTTACCAATATCAGAAGGGCGGACGGTGAGATTATAGTACAATTTTCTCATGCGAACGCGATCCTCATCAGGGTCAAACAAACCCGCCGGCCTGCATCGACTGAATGCGGTTCTGGGCTGGACACGCGCCAGCTACACCCTGATGAGCGCTTTCTTGCTCACCATCCTGCTCATTGGCTATGTCTGGTGGCCACTCGCGAAAGAATACCTGTCATACATCGATTGGGGTGGCGCGTGGTGGCTGTATATCGACTGGCTGTTGCTGGGCATCTTCCTGGTCATGTCACTGCTCATCATGTCAGGGGCCAACCTGCGCGCCGATGCCTTTATCGTGCTGGTCGGTCTGTTCGGCGGGTTAGTCATCGAAAGCTGGGGCACTCAGACGAACATCTGGTTCTATTACACTGCCGAACGCCCCCCGCTGTGGATCATCCCCGCCTGGCCAATTGCCAGCCTGTCCATCGATCGGTTGGTGCGCTTATCGAGCCGTCTCGCACCGACTGCGGCATTGGAAATTTACAAGATATCTTACTGGTTGATCTTCCCAGCTTTTTTTGCGCTGATGATCGTCTTCGTCGCACCAACGTTTGATAAGTCTTTTACACTGATGGCCCTCCTGCTGTGCGCTTTGCTGATCCTGACTCCCACTGACCACCGGCTGGCAGTGCTCACCTTTGCTGCCGGGTCCGGGCTGGGCTATTTCCTGGAACTGTGGGGCACCACGCGCGCCTGCTGGACCTACTACACCTACCAGACTCCACCCCTCTTCGCCGTGCTGGCCCACGGTATGGCCGCGTTAGCGTTTTGGAGGGCGGTCTTGTTGATTAAAATGATGGTCCGGAAGGTTGGAAGGTTTAAGGTTAGAAGGCTATATGTCGAAGATTAGGTGGAGGAGAGGACGTAAGGAATCAAGTAACTAAGAGCCGAAAGCTGATCGCTGACAGCTCTATAATTACCTTATCTCTCGCCTCTTTTATATTCCTCAGCAATCCTATAAATATACTGTGCATCCTCTACAGCCGGCTCTGCGATGCCCACCATATCTGCCCCGGCTTCGAACAATCCCTTTGCATCCATAGCGGAGCGTACATAGCCGCTCACCAGTAGAAAACCGGGATATCGCTCCCTTATTTTACGGACAAATCCAATATCGGGTCTCTTGGTCTTCTCAATCCTGACATTGACGTGGATGCCGAAGACATCGTAATTTTTCATCTCTTTCAGTACCTGCAGGATATTAGACCGGTTGGCTTTACCGTTGAACTTGACGATCAGCGGAACCTCTCGTTTGGTAAAAGCCTCGACCCACCGGAACAGCTCTTTTTGGTTCTCAGGCAGGACCATGGCGCGCATCTTGCCGATCTCAAGGTAGCGCCAGTATCCTCCATGCACATTGAGCTCGACCAGGTCACCCCCGCCCCTGAGGAAGCTCTCTGCAGCCTCAAGAGCCCATTCGAGCCCGGGGGAAGCCATGTTTAAGCACGTAAATACGTTTGATATGCCTTTTGCTTTGCGGCATTCTTCCGCCAGGAAATCGGTACATTCTGTCGGTTCAGGAGGCAGGATCGCATGAGCCCATTCTCCCTGTCCCGTCCCATAGGCGGGAGGCTCTGCCAGGTAGATACCGAGCTGCACCATGACGCAGCCGGCGCTCCTCTGCGCGCAGAAAGCACCGTCTGTGATGTCCAGCATAGCAGACAAAAAGAACCCGCCCCTTAATTTACTGTATAGCTGCTCTCTCCTATTTGCTTCCATGACCAACTCCTTTTCATCAAGATCAGTCATATATCGCATGATCGGCCTTCTCTCAGAGCGGCGCACAACCTCCTTGAAGCCGACCTTTTCAAACGTTGTGATCACACCTGTATACCTTTCATAGTGGGGATCCGGCATGCTTTCGGGGATGATCGGATAGGCTTCGACGATCTGGGCACCGTTGGTTTTTGCATATTCGATAGCGGCGTCGACCAAAACCCGGGTCAATCCCTTGCCACGATATGGTTTTGAGATAAAAAAACATACGATTGACCAGACCGCCTGATTATCAGTTCGTTTCAGAGTGTGTGAGCGATCTAAAACCGGGAACTCCTCGCGTGGTGCGACCGAACACCATCCAATGGGCAGTCCATTGAGATACGCCAGGATCCCTGGCACTCGACCGGCTTCAATGATCCTCTGCATGGTCTTTTTATTACCTTCGCCATAGGATCGGAAATATTCAGAGCGCTTCACTCTCCAGTACGTACACCAGCATCCATTCTGAACCCCCGCTTCCGAGAAAAGTGTCTGAAGATCAGTCCATTCATCGA
>CAZPWU010000484.1:0-2610 GCA_964590325.1 uncultured Anaerolineaceae bacterium
ACATGCCGGGGTGCAAGGCATGGGCGGGACGGCCCCCGATTTCAACATGGGTATTGCCGACATTTTTGAGTCCCTTGGCTTCGGCGGTTTTGGCAGGTCTTCTCGCCGGGCGCGCAACGCACCCCATCGCGGTACTGATCTGCAGCTCAAGGTCGACCTAACCTTTGAAGAATCAGTCTTCGGTATTGAAAAAGAGATCGAATTTACCCGCGACGAAGTTTGCAGCACCTGCCAGGGTCGCGGCGCCGAACCGGGCACCTCTCCCTCACGCTGTCCCACCTGCGGGGGAAGCGGCGAGGTACGACAGGTTCGCCAAACAATCCTCGGCTCCATGGTCCAGGTAGCCACCTGCCCGACTTGCAATGGGCAGGGAGAGACAATCTCTACCCCCTGCCACACTTGCAACGGGCGGGGATTGGAGCGCAAGACGCGTAAAAAAGTCGTCTCCATCCCGGGAGGTGTGGATACTGGCACCCAGATTCGCCTGGCAGGAGAAGGGCAACCAGGGACCAATGGGGGACCTAATGGAAACCTGTACCTGGTCATCCAGGTCAAGGCGCACCAATACTTCCGCCGACGCGGCGAAGATATTATGCTGGACCTGAGCATCAACGTTGCCCAGGCGACACTTGGGGCCGATGTCGAAGTCCCTACGGTAGATGGCAAAGATAAATTAAAGATACCGTCTGGTATCCAGCCCGGCAAAGTCCTGCGTATCCGGGGTAAGGGTTTCCCCTATCTACGGGGCAGCGGGCGCGGCGACCAGCTGATCATAGTCAACATTGACATCCCCAAACACCTGACTGCGGAACAGCGCCAGTTATTTGAGCAGTTGGCGAAAAGCCTGGGGAGCGAAGTGCGTCCCCAGGAGCGCGGTTTCCTGGATTGGTTAAAAGAAACCCTGGGTGGCTGATAAAAACTGGTTGGAAGTTTCTCTCACCGTAGACGGCGAGATGGCCGAGGCCGTCGCCGAGGTATTGGCGCGCTTCGTGCCGGACGGGGTTGTGATTGAATCTACCGCCATCTCGCCGGACCCCGAGGGCGAGGGGCACCCCGTCGGCCCGCTGCGCGTGTGCGGATACCTCCCTGCTGACACTGATCTGGAAGATACCCGCCGCCGATTGGAGGAAGCCCTTTGGTATTTAGGGCACATCCGCCCTCTGCCCGCTCCCAAGTTCAAGTCCATAGAAGAGGTCAACTGGGTTGATGCCTGGAAGCAGCATTATCACCCGATCCCAATCGGGCAGAAATTAATCATTGTGCCGGCCTGGCTGGAGATCCCACCTGGTGACCGTATCCCCATCCGCATCGACCCGGGTATGGCATTCGGTACCGGCACCCACCCCACCACTCAGCTCTGCCTAGAAATCATAGAAGACGTCACAAGACGAGTTGGCAACCTGACCGACGTGATCGATATCGGCTGCGGTTCGGGGATTCTTTCGATTGCTGCTCTCAAGCTGGGAGCGGAACGGGCTCTGGGAGTGGATATCGACCCCCAGGCGCTCGTCACCGCACGTGAAAATGCCGCTCTTAACGGCATTGCCGACCATCTGGAGATCGGGGCGGGCTCGGTGGCCGAAATTCGGGCAGGGGGTTTTAGACTGCGCCAGGCCCCCCTGGTCCTGGCGAACATCCTGACTGCTGTGCTGATCCGCCTGCTCAACGCCGGTCTGGGCGATCTGATCACACCAGGCGGATACCTGGTACTCTCGGGGATTCTAGAGGAACAAGCCGCAGATGTTGAAATCGCCGCCCGGGATCACGGCCTGCACATCGCAAACCGCCGTCAATTGGGGGATTGGGTGGCTCTCCTGATCAACCATCCCGCCGAAGCCAGCGTTCGAGGCCTTCGGGCGGGTGGTGGCTTGCCAGGGCGTCCAACAGAACCGCGGGACTTTCAGCCCAGGTGAACAGGGCGCGGTGCTCATCGTAAATAAACCCCTCTGCACGGGCATGTTCCACCATCGTTAGGAGAGGGTCAAAGTAATGATGGCTGTTAAGTAAACCGATCGGTTTGCTGTGCAAGCCAATTTGTGCCCAGGTCAGGATCTCAAAAAACTCCTCAAACGTGCCGTAACCGCCGGGTAAGGCGATGAAAGCGTCTGCCAGCTCAGCCAGACGCGTCTTGCGCTGATGCATAGACTCGACAACTTCCAGGCGGGTCAGGCCGCGGTGAACGAGTTGGTGTGTGTTGAATATTGCCGGGATAATGCCGATCACCTCTCCGCCCGCCTCCAAGGCCCCGTCCGCCAGGGCTCCCATCAGTCCCGTGCGCCCGGCTCCGTACAGCAGCTGCAGGCCACGTCCGGCCAGCGCAGCTCCCATCTGCCTGGCAGCTTCCAGGTAATCCTGGTGCATCTTATCGGAGGAACCACAATAAACACAAACGGACTTCATGAGGTCAAAACCTTCCTGAACAGAATATCGAATTACAGCTTTAAACTGCGTGTGGGGCTGCGATCTGAACCGCGATATTATAGCACCCGCTCCAAGGAAAATTCAGGGTCTCTAGGATTTACCGTGGAAGGGCGGCTTTCACTTTCACTTTCATAATCTGATGTTCGGACATGAGTTCGGACATCAGCAAATGAAGCCTCGAAAAAAGGA
>CAZPWU010000485.1:0-2599 GCA_964590325.1 uncultured Anaerolineaceae bacterium
GGGTGGGATGGTATCAGCGTGGTAGACGACACATCGGTCTACAACGAAATCCGTTTCAACAGCATCTGGCTCAACACTGGCCTGGGGATCGACCTGGGCCATAATGGCGTGACCCCGAACGGGTCGGGTCCTGTCGGCCCTAACCATTACCAGGATTACCCTTATGGCCTAAGTGGTTCATCCCCCTGGAACGTCACGTTTACATCCTGCAACACCTGCATTGTGGATATCTATGCCACTCTGGTGAGTGAGTCGGATTACCCGAGCAACGGTGAGGGCCGTTACTGGCTGCAGGCAGCCAGCGGGAGCGGATCCCCTCAGGCTGTTAACATCGCTGCACGCATCGCGGCGGTCTTCGGAGACCTGCCTGCTGAGAATGTGTGCGTTTCTTTAACAGCCACGAATGCCAGCACAAGCCCCGATTACAACCACGACGCCAGCGAGTTCTCACCCTGCATCCGATATATTCCAACTGCTATCACCCTCTCCGGATTGGCTGCTCATACTGCATCGTTCAATGATGCATTTATCTTGCTCGTAGCGCTTATACTGTTAGGGTGCGGTGGTGTGACCATTATCGGACTACGGCGACGTCGTTAAGAACACTCAATAGAATTTTCCAATATATGTAAGCAGATTGGGATGATCGCAGGTGGGGAGCACCTGCGATCATCCCAATCTGTATTTAAAATTATGGTATGCTTAATCTATGACTGAAACCTATATCATCTCGGCTGTGCGGACCCCGATTGGGGTGGGTAAGGCCAATGGGGCATTGACTGCTCTGGTTCCGGTCGACCTGGCGGCACGGGTACTTCAGGAAGTCGTGAGTCGCTCGGGGTTAAATCCTGCAAAAGTAGAAGATGTCATCTGGGGGTGCGTTACCTCCATCCGAGACCAGGGTGCCAACCTGGGGAGGCTGGCAGTGCTCAAGGCCGGATTCCCGGTCCAGGTACCGGCGGTGACCCTCAATCGTATGTGCGGTTCGAGCCAGCAGGCCCTCCACTTCGCGGCGCAGGCTATCCTGGCAGGCGATATGGATATCGTGATCGCTGGGGGGACCGAGATGATGTCGCACCAGCCCTTGGGAGCTGATTACCCGGAAAAATGGCCCGACCTGCCTTTTGAGCTGGTGAACCAGGGGATCAGTGCCGAGATGATGGCTGAGAAGTGGAGCTTGAGCCGAGAAGCGCTCGATGATTTCGGTTATCAAAGCCACTTACGAGCCATGCGTGCCATCCAAAATGGCACCTTTGAGAGCCAGATACTACCAGTCACCCTGCCGGACGGGAGGGTGGTGACAAAAGATGAGGGGGTGCGCATGCCCCCTGACCGCGCGAAAATGGCAGCGCTCAAGCCGGCCTTCAAGACGGATGGCGTGATCACAGCCGGCAACGCCAGCCAGATCAGCGACGGCGCGGCAGCCTTGCTGCTGGCCTCTGCCAAAGCCGTGGGACGCTACAACCTGACCCCTCTGGCTCGTATTATGGCGCGAACAGTAGTAGGCTCGGACCCGGTTCTGATGCTCGATGGACCAATCCCGGCGACCCATCAGGTTCTCCAGCGAGCCGGTCTAGCAATGGATGAAATCGACGTCATCGAAATAAACGAAGCTTTTGCCTCTGTTGTACTGGCCTGGGCTAAAGAGCTGTCGCCCGATATGGACCGTGTCAATCCCAATGGTGGGGCGATTGCTCTCGGGCATCCGCTCGGAGCCACCGGGGCAATCTTGATGACTAAGCTGGTTCATGAGCTGCTGCGGACGGGGAAACGCTACGGTCTACAGACTATGTGCATCGGTCATGGCATGGCCACCGCAACAATAATAGAAAGAGTTTAAGACAGATATCACCACGAACTGCTGGCCTGGCTTATTGATCAACTTTAACGTTCCGGTTCTGAAACAAGGCATCAAACGCCTTGTCATGGGTTAATTTAAACCACTTTGTGTCTTTTGTGCCTTTGTGGTGCATAAATCAATCTCTCATATAACCTTTCTTGCCCTCGGCAGTAACCTGGGAGACAGGATGGCGAACCTGCAGACCGCCATCAACACTCTGCCACCGGTAGTCCAGCCGATAGCAATCTCACCGGTATACGAGACGGCCCCATGGGGCTATACCGAGCAACCGGCATTCCTCAACCAGGTCATCCAGGCCGGGACCGATCTGGCATCCTTAAAGCTTTTAGAGTACCTGAAGTCCCTTGAGACGGCCCTGGGGCGCAAGCCGACCTTCCGTTATGGTCCACGGGTCATCGACCTGGATATCCTCTTCTACGACGACCTGATCCTGGAGACCCCGGAGCTGACGATACCGCACCCCAACATGCACGAGCGCGCCTTCGTGCTCCTCCCCCTGGCAGACCTGGCTCCTGACCTGCGCCATCCAGTCCTGGGAAGGCCGGTGAAGGAACTGCTGGAAGGGGTAGATCGTGAGGGGATTAAACTTTATACTACGAGTACATCTATCTAAAAGAGATAAGTGGATGATATGCCGGCGGATTTTATTGCGTCCGGTGTCCTTGGCCCGGTAGAGCGCCTGGTCTGCCTTGCGTAATAAATCAGACCCGGTCTGACCGTCAATTGGATAAGTGGAAA
>CAZPWU010000486.1:0-2597 GCA_964590325.1 uncultured Anaerolineaceae bacterium
GGTGAACTGCGGACCAAGTAGAGTCTGGACGTAATGAGCGATGATGTGCAGCTTACAGTAATCGCGCTGGTCGAGGAAATGCCCGCTGCGGCTTTCCTCCCGGCTCAGCGTGTGGTCATCGTTCAGGGCGAAGAACAGCCCCGCGCCGATGCCGCCCACACCGATCAGGGCCTGAAAACGGCAGTTGGTGATGTTTTCGAGCAGTGGTGACTTCCTCCCCTGATTAAACACCCAGATCCCACTCAGGGTGGTCGCTGATGGGATGGGAGGCAGTGGCAATGGTCGCCGTCAGCAGCGCGTCGGGATGTTCCTGCAGCAGCGTCAGCGGGTATTCAGCGGTGACCGGCCCGAACAAGGCCACGCGCAGCGCGGTTTGCTTCCATGCCCCGGTATCGCTGAACAGGCGCACCTTTTTCGCCGAGAGGCATTCTTTTACACCCAGGGTCACCGACATAGGCGGGACGAACTGGTAAGCGGATCCGAAGGTGCGCTGCGCCAGGGCCAGGATGGTGTCGAGGTTGTTATCCTGGATACGGATGGTGGAATTGCGCAGCTCGTCCACCGTCACCTGGCTGTAGGGATGCCGCCGCGCCTGGTTGTAGGCGACGTGTCCGTCTTGCCCCCAACCGCCGTAGGTGATGTCGATGGACGCTGACCAGATCTTCGCCTCGATCTCGGCGATGTCGTCGGGGGTCAGCCAGTTGCGGTTCGCCTTGGGTACCGCCAACTCCGCGTCGACCGGCTCGTAGAAGAGTTTTTCCATGGTGCCCCGGAAGCTGAACGGGTGCCCGCGGGGGAGCTCTCTTCCCTGCCAGTCCAGACATTCATCCATGTGGAAGACCACCAGGTTCTTCAGGCTCACTTGTTCCCGGTTGACCAGGTCCGTGAAAGGTTTATACCAGCAGGTCGGCCCGCAGGGGATGATGGCGCGCGTGGGTTCCCCACGCTGGCTGTGAGCCAGGATCTCATCGACCAGCTCGCGTGCCATGATCTGGCCCATCTCGTCTGAACCCTGGCACAGGCGAAAGCGGACCTTCGCCAGGGGATGGTCTTCCAGCTCCCAGTAAGGGATCTTGCACCATTCGTACAGGTCTTTTCGGTTGAGGTCAGTCATGTAAACTCCCTGCCGCCATTATAGTCCGAATTTACATGACGCTTGTCATGAAAAAACATGACCTTTGCATATTGCAGCCGGAGCCAGACTCTGCCATCTTATTGTTAACCAATGGAATTCTTTACAGTTCTCTTAATCGCTGTCGGCCTGGCGATGGATGCCTTTGCCGTCTCGCTTGGCATCGGCGCCTCGCAGCAGTCCAACCACCTCAGGGCCAAGCTCCGCCTCTCCTTTCACTTCGGTGTATTTCAGTTTTTAATGCCGGTCCTGGGCTGGGTCGCCGGTAGCACCATCGTTAACCTGATCAGCCGAGTCGACCACTGGATTGCGTTAGCGCTGCTATCCTATGTCGGCATCCGCATGATCCGTTCCGGGCTGCACCCGGACCTGGAGATTTACCCGACCGACCCTTCTCGCGGCAAGACCCTGGTGATGCTGTCCGTCGCCACCAGCATCGACGCCCTGGCTGTGGGGCTGAGCCTGGCGATGCTCAAGGTGCCGATCATCAGCCCGTCTATCATCATCGGCGTGGTGACGTTCGGGCTTTCTATGGTTGGTCTGTTAGTCGGGAATAAGCTGGGTGAGAAGTTCGGCAAGCGGATGGAAGTGATCGGGGGGATCGTCTTGATCCTGATCGGCCTGCGCGTGCTGATCACACATTTGGTTTAATCATTCAACAATGTAGGTGAACACTTGCGAGATTGCCCATCCGACGATAACAGCAAGCCAGGTAAATCGCTTTATGTGATAACTCTCTCAGCGTTGGTGATAAAAGCAAAACCAAAGGCGAGATTGAGGAGGCTTGCCAGGTGCATTTCCTCATTGATACTGCCTGTGCCATCAGCCAGGAAAAATACCCGGTAATCCCTATAATAAGCATCGCGAGCCGTGGATTCGCAGCACATATTGGTCATAATACCAGAAATGACCAAATCCTCGATTTTCAAGCATCGCAGAACGGTTTCTAAATCCGTATTATAGAATGCGGAATAACGATGTTTTAGAACAACCTTTTCACCGGGAAGAGGGGCGATGTCGTGATGAACCTCACTCTCCGGGCTGCCTTCAATACACATACCTTTCCACCACCATCCCATGATGCCGCTGTCTAGATTATCGGGGTGATGGACGTGCTTTGTATAAATCACGGGACGGCCTCTTTCGCGAAAAGCGGCAATTAATCTTTTGATCGTTGGCAAGATGGCAACACCGCCGCAGGTGAACGTGGGGGACTGGGGTTCTAGAAAAAACTTTTGCATATCGATAACAAGAAGAGCGCACTTATCTGGATTCAGCTTCATTTCGTGTTGATTGAAGGAGGATATCTTTTCGAGCCAAAGATCAGCTTTCGCATCAATCGTTTCAGGGGTCACATAAGGATTCATGGTATTCTCCTAAGTCTGTCGTCAGCTAGTTTTTCCTCTTCGTCTACGTTGACCGCTTTTTCAAGCCGGGCACAAAACGGGGAACTCGCTGCATGTAT
>CAZPWU010000487.1:0-2597 GCA_964590325.1 uncultured Anaerolineaceae bacterium
GAATACTACCTACTGAGAGTACCATATCCTAACCTGGATGGCACAGTTTTAGCTCAGATGATCGCCAACCTGAACGGTTTGGTGTGGCTTTTACTATCGCTGGGGATTCTTCTCCTGCTCCAGCGAAGTCTTCACCGTGAGATTCAGGCAGTCTTCTTACTGCTTACACACCGGCAAACCATTGCTCTGGTTATGTTTTCATTATTGTTTTTTCCAGGCGTGCTCCTCCATGAGGTCAGCCATTACCTCGTAGCGGTATTAACCGGTGTGCGCACGGGAGGTTTCTCACTGATACCGCGGCCACTTCAGGATGGGAGATTGCAGCTTGGTTATGTCGAGACGGTGCCAACTGATTTTGTGAGAGAATCATTGATCGGTGTGGCCCCCTTGGTATCTGGAGGCCTGTTTGTAACCTTTGCTGGCTTAAATCGATTAGGACTGCCAGTCTTGTGGGAAAGCTCGATGCACACATCTTGGGATGGTTTTATTCAGGCCCTCTCTGCACTGCCTATTCGTCCTGATTTCTGGATGTGGTTTTATCTGACCTTTGTTATTAGTAGCACTATGCTACCTTCATCCTCTGACCGACGAGCCTGGCTGCCGCTGGGGTTAGTTGCCGGTATGCTCCTGGGGCTAAGTCTATTGGCGGGGGCAGGCCCCTGGCTTTTGATCCACCTTGCACCCCCTGTCAACCGGGCTTTACTCGCCCTGGCAATGGCTTTGGGTATCAGTGCGGCACTACACCTGGTGCTAATACTCCCTACCTGGATCGTGCGGTTTAGCCTCATGCGTTTGACCGGCTATCATCTGGCTTGATGTAACCATGTGAATATTATTATGAACAAGCGACCAGCAGTTTTTTTAGATCGTGATGGCGTTGTTATCGAGAACCGGAGTGACTATGTCAAGTCCCGGGGTGAGGTGCACTTCATCCCAGGTGCCTTTCAAGCGCTCAAAAAGCTGGCTGGGTCCAGCTATCTGGTGATCTTTGTGACCAACCAGTCAGCCGTGGGGCGAGGCATTATTACAATGGAAGAGGTGTTGGCTATCAACGAACAGGCGATCGCCACTATCATTATGAATGGTGGTCGGGTGGAAGGTGTATATATCTGTCCACATCGCCCAGATGAAGACTGTAACTGTAGAAAGCCTAAACCGGGTTTACTCCTCCAGGCGGCTGAGGAGCTCGGGGTGGACCTGAGCCGGTCATACTTGGTGGGCGATGCGTTAAGTGACCTCCAAGCAGCGGACGCTGTCGGTGCTGGTGGTATCCTTGTGCTGACCGGGAGAGGCCAAGGCCAGGCATCAATGTTGCACGGTACAGAGGGCTATCGGATCGTGGCTGATCTTCAAGCGGCTGTTGATTACATCCTGTCGGAAAAAGATTAAGGAGAAAAGGACATTGCTAAATCTGTTGTGATATATAATTAACAAAGTAATATTTATTACCTGTCATTATTCTTACGCTCCTTTATTGGATAGAAGAGGGTAGCGGAGAATACCGGAATGGTCTTGTGGTAAAATGTTCTGAAATTAATCATTCTCTAACCTTCGTAGAGGTGAGAAATCCCGCGAGGTTTTTTTTGTTAGCTTGATGCAGGCTGGCATATGGAGAAATCATCTACAGTAACGAGGATCACGGAAAAGGATGTTGGACGGGATAATCACTATCTCGAACCCGGTCAGGTTGCCATGATCGAGGAAGCCTTGCGCTCGGTGGGTGAGTACGGCGAGATCCGCTTGATCGTTGAAAAAGGACGGCTGCGCTTCCTGATTACACAAAAAAGCTTTGACGCCCTGAAATGGCAGCCCGGTTGTTTAGTCCAGGAGACTGAATAGCTGGGGATGACATTGAGTTCCCCCGGTGGTGATTACCCCGCGTTGTGACAAGGGGTGTTACAGATCAAGGGGGAGCTTATCTCAGAAAACCTTTTACTAAACCTCCCAAAACCTATGGCAACTCATTGGTACGCTTTCCGCAGTAAACCACGTAAAGAAGAGGTCGTTTGGCGACAGGTCCGCGACCGGGGGATCGAGGCATTCTACCCGCGCCTCAAGGTGAACCCGGTCAACCCCCGCTCACGAAAAATCCGCCCCTATTTCCCCGGGTATCTCTTTGTTCGTGTAGACCTGGAGACCAGTGGTTTGTCGACCTTCCGGTGGATGCCCCATGCAGTCGGTCTGGTTAGTTTTGGGGGTGAACCGGCGTCTGTGCCGGAAAATTTAATATACGCCATTCGGCAAAGGGTGGAGGAAATAGCTGCAGCCGGCGGTGAAGTCTATGATGGATTGAAGCCGAGGGATAAGGTGTTGATCAACTATGGCCCATTTGAAGGTTACGAAGCCATCTTTGACGTGCGCATTCCCGGCAGCGAACGGGTGCGGGTTTTACTGCGGCTGCTCAACGAGCGGCGCGTCCCGGTTGAATTAGATGCTGCTCACATCCAGCGTATCAAACGCTAGAGTAACTGTAAATCTCTTGGAGGCCTCAACGCCTCCGAGTTTGTCATGACCCCATAACACTCCCGTGGACCCGATCAGAGGTCTTCGGGATGGCCTCAGAGTATATAGTCATTATCCGGTGAAATGTGTCGGAA
>CAZPWU010000488.1:0-2587 GCA_964590325.1 uncultured Anaerolineaceae bacterium
CAAGCGTATCTGGCTCATGTAGTTGTTAATGTTCAAGATGATCTTGACGAGTACATAATTTTAGTCAATACTGAAATTTCAAATAAGATTAAATATCCGAACTGCCTCCTACACCTGCCATATACAATGGTACAAGCAACAGGGGGACATGGTAGCGGCTGGATATCTTCGGTGCCACACTTCCCGACCAAAAAGCCTCAGTGCCGGTTTTCCCGTGCGTACCCAGCACGATGAGGTCCGCGTCGACCCTATGAGCAACCTCTACGATCGTCGCGGCCGGGTCGCCACGCGCAACTTCGGCGGTTGTTTTTATCCCGGCGGAATTCAGCCTCACTAAATGGCGGCGCAGGTATTCTTCTCCTCCCAGCTCAGCCAGGTCTAACAGGGCAGCAGTCGCCCCAGGTAAAAACAGACCGGTGGCGGCATCTTCACCCGCCAGGGTGCCCAAGGTGGGGACAACCATCAAAAGGTGCATCTCCGACCCCAGAGACTGCGCCAACCCCTCCGCCGCTGGCATCCCCTGCTCATGTTCGACGTCACCGTCGAGAGGTACCAGCAGCTTACGACAGGTGAAAGAGGGCGGAGTATCATCATCCACTGGTCGGACGAGCAGAACAGGGGTGCTACCCAAGGCGATCACTTGCTGGGCGATGCTGCCAAATAGCCAGTCGTGCGGCCCGCTGCGCCCATGGGTGCACATGATCACCAGATCAGGCGCCAGCTCTGCGGAGTGCTCCACGATGCTGCGCGCCACATCACTCACCCCGCTGATATGGACATGCCGCTCAACTCGGATATCCGGGGAGAAAGCCTGGCTGGCAACCTCAGACAGGTAGGCCTGGGCCTCCTCTGGGGTCGTCAGGTGGCGTTCACTGTGGACCTCCCTGGGTGGGTCCTTCTCGATGACATGGATCAGGGTCACCGTAGCTTCCAGGGCCTTAGCCAGGTAGGCTGCAGCCGGCAGCGCCGACTCAGCCAGTCGTGACCCGTCTAATGGGACCAACAAATGTTTGAACATGGTCTCACCCTCTAAAGAAAGTTTGATACAACAGGTAGATATTCAAAGCGACAATCAACGCTGCGACCAGGCTTGCCAATAGCGTGGTGAGGCGCCCGTTGACCAGCACACCCATCACATCCCGCCGACGGGTGAACATGACCAGCGGGATGATAGCAAATGGCAGGCCAAAGCTGAGCACAACCTGGCTGATCACCAGGGTGCGGGTTGGATCTAATCCAATAGCAATAACAATAAGAGACGGGAGCATGGTCGCCAAACGGCGGATCCAGGGTGGGATATAGCGGTGTAAGAAGCCCTGCATGATAACCTGACCGGCCATCGTGCCGACTGAAGATGAGGATAAACCCGATGCCAGTAGTGAGATAGCAAACACTACGCTGGCTGCCTTGCCCAGCAGCGGTTCCAGGGTGCGGTGAGCCTCTTGTAATGTCCCAACCGATGTCAGTCCCTGGTTGTAAAAGGTCGAAGCGGCCATGATCAGCATGGCGGCGTTGATCAGGCTGGCTACCCCCATGGCGATAAGGACGTCCACCACCTCGAAACGGAACAGGCGGCGCAACAGTACTGGTTCGCGGACGACGATGCGGTTCTGGGTGAGAGCTGAATGCAGGAAAATAGCGTGCGGCATGACTGTCGCACCCAGGATGCCGGCTGCCAGCAGCACACTTTCAGGTCCGGAAAACTGGGGTACGACTGCATGGGTCAGCACATGGCTCCAGTCAGGCTTGTCCAGGATGGTCTCCACCAGGTAACTGGTCGCGACCACACCCACCAGGGCGGTGATGACAGCCTCCAGGGGACGGAAACCGTAGCGCTCCAGCCCCAGGATCAAAACCGTGGTAATAGCCGTCAGGATGCCGGCTATCCAAAGGGGGATGCCGAACAGCAGGTTAAAGCCCACCGCTGCTCCCAGGAACTCCGCCAGGTCAGTTGCCATCGCCACCAGTTCCATTAACACCCACATAAACACCACCACCGGGGGTGGGAAGTGGGCGCGGCACTGTTCAGCCAGGTTCATGCCGGTGGCGATACCCAGCTTGGCGGATAGCGACTGGACCAGCATGGCCATCAGGTTGCTGGCGACAATGACCCACAGGAGCATGTAGCCGAACTTTGCCCCGCCCTGAATATTGGTTGCGAAGTTCCCAGGATCTACATAAGCGACACTGGCAATAAACGCTGGACCCAGAAAAGGGAGCAGCTTTGCCAGCTTGCCCTTCTTGCTGCGTCCGGTCAAAACATCGGTAGCGGCCTGGACAGTATCGGTATCACCTGATTTTATATTAAGAGGTGCTGAAGGTGGTTTCATAGGATCCCCGTTCAGACAAAAATATAGCGCGTAACCCCTGGACCAAGCACAAATACTTTCGCCTGACCATGGATATTCAAGCGCAGGTTGCCATCAAAAGGCGAATATTCCAGAGCTGTCACTTGAGCCTGCGGGGTCAGCCCAATGGTACCTAAATAACGCAGCAGATCGGGGTCGGCTGCCTCCACCCGTTCGATGATGGTCTCCTGAGGCGGACGCAGCTGGCTTAGCGAAACATGCCTCCTGTGAGGAAAGAG
>CAZPWU010000489.1:0-2585 GCA_964590325.1 uncultured Anaerolineaceae bacterium
TGGTCAGATCTTCTCAGACTGCGGCGTACCAGTGGTGCTCTTCATGGAAAACTACGATATCAACCGCACTGGCTACCATGACACCCATGATACTCTCGACAATATAGACCTGGACTATGGCGCAGCGCTGGCGGCTATTGCTATCGAGACTGTCGCCCGGGTCGCTACGCAGGCGGACTCATGAAACACCCTCTAATCGGCCTCTAATAGGATTAAACAGACCCTACGCTTTGTTTCAGTTGAGACGTCCCCGCCAGGACGTCTCATTCTTTATCTTAAAGAATCTAGTTGATTCTTGTAGCGAAAACTGGTAAAGTTAGCTTAATCACAAATGCACCCCGGAATGAATATCAGACCGGGTGTAGATCCCATCCAATAAAATCGCTCTAAATAATCAGGCAAATATTCAAAGAAAGGATTGAGTAAGATGAATAAATTCACTCCACTTGACCTGTCGGCTATTTATAATTCTGGACGGGGCAACGAGCCAATTGATGGCAGACTTCCATGGCATCCTAAGATGCATCCGTTTATCCAAAAATTACCCGGGGGTAAGCAGGTCTTTTGGGGCATTCCCTTTTCTCTGGGGGCAGTGGAAGGGGAGCGGTGTTGGCTGGTCCTGGGTGCGGGACAAACGAGTGCGACCATCCCCATCACCGACCAGGCAAGCTATATTATTTTCGCTCACTTTACCGATGCCTCACACGATCCGGAGGGGCATGGGCAGCCTGAGGGTGTGGGTTTGGGTCTCGTACTACGTCCCGGTGAGCATCTTGCGGATTACAGCTTGACATATACAGATGGCAGCTTGCACACCCAGGCGATCCGCCGCCGCTTTGAGGTCAACGAGGCTTTCGTCAACTGGGGCCACCTAGCCTTTAGCTCTCGCCCTCACTGGTCGGCCAAGGCGCTAGAGATACACGGGCCCTATCCAGCTCACGCCTGGGGTTATTACCAGACCGGGGTCGACGGTGGCGGAATGGACCATAATTATTGGATCTACGCCCTGCCCAACCCTCATCCGGAGAAACAGCTCTCAGGACTGCGCCTGGAGGCAACCGGCGCCAGCCGATTGGCCATCGCCGGCATCACCCTTTACCATGGACAGGAGCATCCCCTGCGCCATCGACGACTGGAGGCGATGCGGATACAGCTCCCCAAAGAGGAAGCTAAAGCACCTGACCAGGTTGAGATGAGCATCGACCTGGGCGTTATCGCCCGCAAATACGCTGTCCCGGCATTCGACAGCCAGGCCTGGTTGTCAGCGCTGCCCAGGGGTTGGGGCGAGGAACCCCAGCCTCCCCAGCCCGTGGACCAGCTTATCGCCGAGGTCACCGCCAACCCTGAGGCCACCCTGACTATCGCCGGACATGCCATAGACCTGCAGCCCTTATACACACTGGGTAAAGCTGTAAGCCGTGATGATAAGGTGCATGTCGAGCTCCTGACACCCCGTCAGACCTGGCTGCATGTGACGGTCGAGGATACCTCAACCGGGCTTCCTACCCCGACACGCGTGCACTTCCGTGCTCCCGACGGTCGCTATCTGCCCCCCTACGGCCATCGCCACGAGGTCAACGACAACTGGTTCGAGGACTACGGTGGTGACCTGAAGCTGGGCACCACCCAATATGCCTACGTGGATGGGTCCTTCCAGATCGAGCTGCCGATCGGCGAGGTGTATGTCGAGATGAGCAAGGGCTTCGAATACCGTCCCCTACGTGAGAAGCTGACCATCGCACCGGGCCAGCGTGAGCTGAAGCTGCGCCTGGAGCGCCCGGTCAACCTGCGCGGCGAGGGCTGGGTAACCGCTGACACCCACGTCCATTTCATCTCCCCGCAGACGGCTATCCTTCAGGCCCAGGGAGAAGGGGTTAACCTGGTCAATCTGTTGGCTTCCCAATGGGGTGACCTCTTCACGAACGTGGCCGATATCACCGGGGATGCTTCGGGGGTCAGCCGGGATGACACCATCGTCTGGGTGGGTACCGAGAACCGGCAGCATATCCTGGGGCACATCAGTATGCTGGGGACGAAAGGCAACCCGGTTTTCCCCATGTGTGCCTCCGGAGCTGATGAAAGCTACCTGGGCGACCCGACCTGGATGTGCCTGGCGGATTGGGCAGACCTGTGCCACGAACGGGAAGGGGTAGTCATTGCCCCACACTTCCCCAACCCGTATGCCGAGTTGGCAGCCGATATCATCCTGGGCAAGCTGGATGGCGTCGAGATCCGCGATTTTACTGTGCCAGCGCTGGACACCTATTCCGTCACCGAGTGGTACCGCTTCCTGAACCTGGGATACCGCCTGACTGCGGTGGGTGGGACAGACAAAATGTCGGCAGGGATGCCGGTAGGGGGTGTGCGCACCTATGCATATCTCGGAGAACAGGACTTCACCTTCGCCAACTGGGGCAAGGCGGTACGCGCTGGGCGGACATTCACCAGCAGCGGTCCACTGTTGTCCTTGACAGTCGAAGGCCACCCGATAGGTGAAGAGATCAGGCTGCCCAAAGGTGGTGGGACACTGGAGGTGGAAGCGAGTGCGGTCTCTACCCAGCCCTTCCACAAGCTGGAGATTGTGG
>CAZPWU010000490.1:0-2570 GCA_964590325.1 uncultured Anaerolineaceae bacterium
GAAATGCTGGTGCCTTTTTTGGCGGTAAGGCTTTAATCGCCTCTGCTAGGGGGGTGGCAGGAAGTCGTGGGGGTTTACTTTTGTGCCCTGGTACATCATCTCGAAATGTAAATGCGGGCCGCTGGAGTTGCCCGTGCTGCCAATGGAGCCGATTATATCCCCTTGGTTGATGCTCAGTCCGCAGCCTACGCCGTAGTAGCTCAAATGGGCGTACAGCGTCTGCCAGCCATTGCCGTGGTCGATCACGAGCACGTTCCCATACCCCCAGTTGTTCCAGCCGGCGTAAACGATCACCCCGTTATCTGCAGCAAAGACCGGGTTGCCCAACTGACCGGCGATGTCAATGGCAGGGTGGTTCGTGTCAGGTGAATAGTCATAGCCTGACAGCCAGTGGTTGGTCGTCGGCCAGACGAACGAGCCCATCCCAACCGCCCCTTCGTACATTGTTCCGCAGAAGCCCGGGCCCAGGAGTTTAGCGACAGCGGGATCTTTACGGGTAATCCACGGTGCACTCCAGGTGACGAACTCGCGGTGCCCGCCTGGCACGACGAGCAGAGTACCCGGTTCAATGTTCGGGTGGGACCAGTCGCCCAGCTTGGTCGGGTCGAGATGGTTGCCAGGCCAGTTGATGATATCCTCAGGCTTAACGCCGTAGTACTTAGATACGCCGTTCAGACCCTCGCCGGCCGACCACTTATGGTACGTTCCATTAACTGGCAGGATATTTAACACCGTGCCAGGTTGTAGCATATGAGGATCATCGCGCAGGGTGTAGTAGTTACCCCATAAAATCGTTTTGGGATTGAGTCCAAATTTATCAGCGATCCCAAAGATGGTATCATCTTTTTGGACCGTATAGGTGATAACCTCCGTGCGTGGGCGGGTGGGGAGGGTGGTGTGCAGCGAAACCAGGCGTGGGATGCCGTCAGTGAATATAAATTCGGGTTCAGTCAGGGGAAGCATCTCGGGAGGTGCTTCGGTTGGGGTGGCGGTCGGCAACGGTGCAGCTAAGGCTCCCTGGCGGGGGGTATCTGCACCAGTCTTGATATGTAAGTAAAAGGCGCGCATGGCCCAGACCACGACCAGCACCATTGCAATAGAGAGTAAATGCGTGCCGGCGCGGAAAGCCGTCTCGCCCAAGCCAGCGCGCGATAATATTTCCCACAATAATACCAGCCGGTTTTCCTTAGGTTTATTTCCCCCTGCAACCTCTTCATGGCCTGGCTGAGTCCCCGTTTTTAAGGCCTCCCCCTCGACGTCAGGAAACTCGTCGAGAAATCGGTCATTCGGCATCGGTTATCCTCACTCCAATTTCATGATAACACCGCCCGCCAGATGCGTCAAGCGCGCCAGTTTTCACCTTTCCTTGCCTTTGGGGCAGAGATAATGGGGTGGGGCAAGCAATTTACCCCCACTGCTCTCCCTCAAGGGTTTTTAAGATGATCTACGGCTGACTGAGCTGCAGCCAGTGGGTCATTCTGGCGCTTAAGCACCTGTACAGTCGCTTGCTCCAGCGTAGGGCCGAGGCCGGACAGGATATCTGCAGATGGATAGAGGTGTGCCGAGGGGATAATCTGGCTGGCCAGGGACTGTAGGGGGGATTCGGGCCAGTAAGACAATGAGCTGGAGCGCGTTGGAAGATAACCAACCGCTAAAGTCCACTCGGCCAGGAATTTACTATCGGTAAGAAATTCGGCCAGCTGAGCGGTTAGGGCCCAGCGGTCAGGCTGGGGGCTGGCCAATGCCCAGACCCAACCCGTCGCTAGGGTGAAAGGCTTCCCATCTGCGGTGGGGATGAGAGAAGCGGCCTCATCGGTGGGCAAGTTACTGGCTCTGCCCAGGTAGTGTGAGGCCCAGGTGATGGCTAAAGAAGCCTGCCCCTGGCGGTAAGCTTCATCGGCCTGGTCGTACGTATCGAACTGGGTGAGCCAGAAGGGCATTAAGCCTGCCATCTCACCTTCCTGAAAGAAAGTGAGCACCTGGGTCAAGATGTTAGCATCGATATCAGGGCGTCCGTGGCTATCCTGGATAGGCCCACCAGCAGCCTGGTAAAGGGCCAACGTAAAGAGCGCCTCAGGGTCAGCCGCCGGGAAAGCCACAAGGCCAGCCACTTTCAGGAGAGAATCCAGATCCCGGGGTGGGACTCTAACAGACTTTGGGTGATAAACCAGTAGAAGGGCATCTCCCGCGAATGGCAGGCCGAAGGTGCTGTTTTGCAGATGGGCGAGCTGGCGGGCGTAGTCGGGCCAATCGGGGTCGTCGTGTGCAGCGATTAAACCATCAAAAGAGTGCAGAAGGCCTTTGAGGGCTGCGGCTTCCAGGATGGGCCGGGGTAAAGCAACCAGGTCGGGCAAGGCGAGCGGCGCAGCGGCGCTGGCGGTCGACAGAGCATCGAGCAGACCGCCAGGCCCTTCCTGGGCTTTAACGCGTACCTCCAGCTTTACGCCGGGATGCGTGGCGGTGAATTCGTTCAGCCGGGCTTTCAACAGGGATCCAGCCTGGGTGTTGTCCGCAGGGTCGAACTGCGGGGGCACCCAGATGCGCAGTACCATCTCGGACGGTGTTGCGGC
>CAZPWU010000491.1:0-2564 GCA_964590325.1 uncultured Anaerolineaceae bacterium
GTGTTGCTAACTCGGTTACGGCCCAAGCCGATAGCCAGGAGTCCATCAGGGCCTGGTCCTGTGCTGGAAGCTCGCGGGTAGTTTGGAATCCATCGGCTACAATCAGCCGGCCGCCGGGTTTGAGAATGCGCCGGGCTTCGCGGACAAATCCCCTTTTATCCATAGCGTAGCATACACTTTCGATAGCCCACACTACATCAAAGCTTTCAGCTTTAAAAGGGGTTGCAAGAAAATCACCAGCGCTGAAATCAGCCAGGCCTTCGACGTGATCTTCTAAGGCGAAGCGCCTGGCGTATTCCAGCTGGCGTTCGACAATGCTGATCCCGGTGACCTGCGCACCCCGGTTCTTTGCCAGCCAGATTGCACTTCCCCCCACACCGCATCCTGCATCGAGGATCTTTTCTCCCGCACGAATCCCTGCCCAATCTGCGAGCACGCGGTTCATATTGGTCAGTGTATCGATAAACTCCTGAGCGTTCTCGTCAGTAAACCCGGCGTGCATGGCGAGAGTTTCACGGTTCGCTCCGGAGAGGAAGCTTTCACACCGGATATCATAGTAGTCGATGATACCCTTGTACAGCCTGGCTTTTGTCTCGTCCATCGAGCACCTTAGGGTTGAATCCCACTTATAACGTAACTGCCAGCCCAGACTGTAGAAAGCCGGGTAAAAGGTATGCTTAGGGGCGTGCGCCCCACGCAAACCCTTTATCTGGTATTCTCTGCTGTGCAGTTACCTTATTAACTTATTTTAGCACAGACCGGGTTTTGGGTAATGCAAAAAGACCTGGGAATGATTTCCGCAGGTTTACAGATGGCGTCGATACGATGGTCAATAACAGCAGTTATTGGGGGTTGAGTTTCTGAAGGAGGGTCAGGAGTGCCTCGCCAGCGGGAGGCTGCGGAGTAGCCTGCTCAAGAGCCTCCACAGCCTGCCGGTGGTGACGCTCAATTTCAGCAGCCATGTAGAGAGCCGCGCCGCTTTGGTCGATCAAGGTCAAGGCTTCCTGAGCTGCTCCGAGATCATGACGAGCCGTCGCTAGCAGATCCCGCAGGCGCGCCTGTTCGCGTGGCGGATACACCGAAAGGGCATAAACCACAGGCAGCGAGTGACCGAGTTCGGGCTGCCGGACTGGCAAGTCAAGGCGTTGAACCGGGTGCATGTCCTCCAGATCGTCCAGGATCTGTACCAGTAATCCGACATGCTGCCCCAAATGGCTAAACTTACGTACACGTAGTGCATCGTCGGTTGCCAGGCGTGCCCCACTGCGGCAGGCCAGTGAAAAAAAGGCTCCCGATTTAGCGGTCGCGTTCTCCCAGTATTGTTCCAGCGTCGGCATCGGAGAGACCAGGTCGCGGTATTGTCCGCTGCACATGACCAGGAAATGGTGATTGAAATCTGTGATGACCTCGGTAGCTGCCGCATACGTGGCTTCGTGCTTGAGTAGGTTGTTGAGCGCCAACGAAGCGCTGAAGTACAGACCGGTTGCCGCGTTGATCGCCGCGCCGCTGCCCAGGTCAGCCCACCAGGGATCGGGCTGGTCCTGGTCCTCGATGCTATCCATAATATGAGCCGCGGCGTAGAACAAAAACCAGGCTGCAGCCACATCGTCCGCCCAAAGCGGATCACCCCCGGCAGCCTGGCAGCACAAGCCTGGTAGAAGGGTTAAGCGAGTCAGTCCCTGATCGCCACCAGTGCTTTTAACGCGCTTAGAGGCCAGACCCTGCCGCATGATTTCGACAAAGTCTGGCCACGCGCCCGATTCTGCCCAATCAGCCTCGATTAACTGGCAGATCCGGTTGAATGGATCTTCTGTCAATGTCGATTATGACTAAAACCAGGGCGATCCGTACCCAAGCTGCGATAGCTTAACTTTGCTCTTGCTGTCCGGGTCGTATCGCTTGAGGCCCGTCATCAAGAAAGCCTGCTCTTCTTTGCTGAGCTTTATTCCCCTCTGTGCCAGCGCTGCTTCTGGGTCGGTGCGCCACTGGGCTGCGAAATCCGCATCCGTTGAAATCTTATAGACGACCTGAGCGAGAGTCATTTCCGTGCCTCCTTAGAGAGAGTAAACTACTGATTGTCGTTTTTTTAAACTACCCGCAAGCGACGCTCGCAATGATAGGGGGTGCAAATATGGTGCCAAACTCTATCGTTGACCTTGCAATTTTGTTAGGAGTATATTATCACAGTATTAAAACATTGTCAAGAAAATGGCTAAATATGGCGGGAATTGTAGTATTGACCCCCACACCTGGGGGGTTTTATTAAAAATATTAAATTAAAATAAGACCTTACAATCTTGCAAGGTCTAGGATCATAACACCAGATCCCTAAAACGATGCGTGGTTTTAACAGGTATTTAGGCGGTTTCTACATTTCCACGTGCAACAACGTTGTGAGCCTATTCCCCATTCCTTACCCCTGTTCCTCAGTACTTTTACACACAAACGGTCTTAAAAACTGACCCGTATACGATTTGTCACTGGCACATACCTGCTCAGGTGTGCCCTCGACCAGGATGAAGCCGCCGCGATCACCGCCCTCCGGCCCCAGGTCGATGATGTAA
>CAZPWU010000492.1:0-2559 GCA_964590325.1 uncultured Anaerolineaceae bacterium
CAGGTTCCACGCAAAGAGACATCCCGTAATACCGTGGCACGAACCCCGTGGTAGAACCGGCTTGCCAGCCTGCTCACACGCAGTGCATCTGTTTGGGGCGCGGTCAGCCTGGTGCTGGTTCTGGTTTTAGGAGTTAGCAGTCTGGTGATGTGGCAGCGCCTCAACCGGATTGAAACTGCTGCCTCTGCGGATTTTACAAAAGTCACCCTGCATAGCACGGCTAAAACCCTCCAGGCAGTGGGGATGCTGGTAATCAGTAAAGATGGGAACTATGGCACGCTCGTCGTTGAAAACCTCCCACCCCTCGACCCGCACGGATTTGATCTGTACACTCCGATTTTTATTATTAATTCCTCTTAAAAAACCTCAACTGTACCTTGATCCCCGTTCACGATGACCTTCGCCCCTGTTTTGATGTTCTCGATCGGTATCTGGTCCACGCAGGGGATCTCGGATATGATACACCCCACAGCAGTGATCGTCTCACATTCTATATTGACGATCGCCGCGGGCGCCAACCCGGCGTGCTTGAGCTGGTACAGGGTATAGGACCCGACCGTGGAACCTTTCCCGGTTGGGAAGACCAGGATTTTCCCACTGATAGTCTGTCCTTCCAGCTCGTGCCCCTTTTCGACTACCCGACCCGTCCCAGGGTCTACACCGCCGAAAAATGAGATCCCCATCGAAGTGACCAGCGCTTCGCCTTCGGCGCGGTTGTGGCAAATCTTGCGTCCCTGGAATATCATTTCAGCGCTTCCAGGACAACCTCATCAAAGGATTTATAGACTGTCTTGAACCTGTTTTTAGCATAGGCGTAATAACACGCCTTGGCGCTGTCGGTAGCCAGGGTCCTGAAGCGCCCCTTGATCGGTGCCACCACGCAGCAGGTGTCGGTAGCAAACTTTACCCCACTGCCTTCGATGATGCGGGTGTAGCCCAACCTGTCGGCGATCTCCTTGGTAGGACGGGCAGTTGTGATCCAGAACTCTTTGGTGACTTTCTTATCCTTCAACAATTCCGCCAGGTGCCCAATCTCACGGATCGACAGATGCGGGCAACCCAGGCTGACGAAATCCACCTCGTCTGAGCTGGCATCGTTCATCGACCGGATCGCCGTATCCACCTCCGCCCGAGTGATGGAGATGGTTTCACCTGGCAGGGGCATGAGCGAAGCTTCGGAGGTGATCCCCTCCATGTGAAAGAGGGCTGCACCGCCATACGTAGCCAGGCTGGCACAGAACGACTTCAAGGCCTCCAGCGAGGCACTCTCGATCCCCCGGATATAGGGGATCAGCTTCTTGCCGGTTGCCTCGAGTTTTTGACCAATGACCTTACCCAGCGCGCCGAAGTCACTAGTCGCCTTCCAATCATCTCCTCCAACCAACAAATCGCGGACATCAACAGTCAGGCCTGGTTTGCGGTATTCATCCAAATGAAAGCCGTATTCCGGGGTGCGCCCAGTCAGAGCCGCGGCCAGGGCGCTGGGACCGCCCTCGCGGTTGGTGCGCGCTCCCAGGACCGAGTTGGCATAGCACACCGCGCTGCTCTCCGCCCAGGCGATGTGATCACCGAAGCGAGGGGTATTGCAGACAAGATAAGGGGTGCACGTACATGTCGGGACGACGTTCATACGGGTAAAAGCCTCAATCACCCACAATTGTTTCTCAGCAAAAGATGGGCTGATCCCCAAAGACTGCCAGTTTTCGATGTCCATCCCAGCCGGGTTAAGCGTTGTCAAGACGCGTGCCCTGCCACCGCCATCCGCCATCTCAGCCAGGAACGCCAGACCCGCCTCGCCAAGGTTGTCGTAGCTGACCCCGGCGATCTGCACCGACGATACCGGTATCATCCGCTCCGCTCCGTAGATCGTGCCCAGCGCGGCCAGGATCTGCATGGCCTTTTGGGTCGCCCTGCCCTGCTCACCATCCAGCATGGATTGTTCTACTGAGGAAAGTATCATAAGTTGCCCTATATCATGTTATTAAAAGGGCTCTTTCTAAAGCAATCTCGTTATAAACCTATTAAGATCCACCTCCGCGAATGGGGCTTTATCGAATGCATTCCCTTTCGTTACAAGCGGCTTGGTCAGGTCGAACCCGATCTTCGTGGTCAGCGTTGTCCCCTCTTCGGCGCTGGGATCGAGGCTCGAGCCAGCCTCCTTTGGCTTGACGACCATATCCACATCGCCCTGGAAGCGAGTTGCCATCGCCCACTCCACCGCTAAAGGATCATAGATATCGATATCCTTGTCCACCACAAAGACGTGCTTACAGGAGTGGTGACCGGCAAATACAGCCTCAATCGCTCTCTTTCCGTCGTCCTCCGCCTGCTTATCGATCTGGATAACAGCGTGCAGCCACGAACACCCGCCGGGGTCCACGTTGACATCCAGGCATTTCACCACCTCGTTCACCTTTTTGAAGATCGTCGGCTCGCGCGGCATACCCATCAACAGCTTGTGCTCCAGGGCACCCGGCAGGAGCGCCTGCCAGATGGCGTCCTTGCGATGGGTGATCGCTTTCACATTGAAGATCGGCTCCTGACGGACCACATCATAAG
>CAZPWU010000493.1:0-2554 GCA_964590325.1 uncultured Anaerolineaceae bacterium
TATCCCTTGCTCCTCCATTTGTTATGAGATTATGCTTCACCAATTCGCGGTACCCGATTGCGCACTAACCAGAGAGGTAAGATAGCACAAACCAGGCTAACAACACCTCCAAGGCTAATGCCAATCAGCTGCCCAACGATCTCTGGTAGGTTTAATATTGTAAAACCGATCGGCGGGATGAAAAACAGTCCAAGGCTTATGAGCATGGATAAAAAACTCACCAGGGCGCCCAGGCAACCTGTAATTCCTGTGGACATACGGCGAGGATCTTCCCACTCTAGATTAACGCCAGCCACGCCAAATGCCAGGTTAATACCGGCAGTACCGGCAATACAGAATGCCACGACCGGGAAACCATAAATAAAAACCGATAAACTTGCCCGTTGGACGAGTGATATCACTATTAAGAATACCCATCCAAGGGCTAAGGAGGGAAGGTAGGCAACCAAAAATTTAGCAGTTAATAATTGTCCCGTGCCTACTGGGGCTGATTTTAGAAGCCAATAGTTTTTTCCTTCCTGGGAAAAGCCCATCATCGCCAATCGGGATAACAAAGACCACCCTACGAACAAGGAAATAATTACATTTCCATAAGTTAATGCGGTTCTAAAAGAGGCCATAAACCAGGTTGGAGCTTCACCGCGACCAGTGGGTGGTTCTCCACCGGTTAGTAAAAGCATGATAGCGTAGATGATGCCAAAGATTAGAGGTGTCACAACCTGTGACATACTGCGTAAATCGCGCCGGATTACTAAAAAATCTTTAAAAATAATCCCGCTTATGGTCGGTGGTATAAATCTCCTGATAGAGGAAAGTACGGAGGGTTGTTTCTCATGAGCGGGGTGGATGGCTCGTGTAGGCTTCTTTCGGCGTGTACCGACCTGCACACTCGCCCAGCCGGTGTAATAAAGGCGTTCAGCGGTCTGTAAGGATACCATGAAGACTACGCTTGTCATAGCAATTGTAATGATAATAAAAGCAATGCCGGTAAGCCAGCGTCCTTCTCCGATATCCACCAACCCGCGTCCGGCCCAGTTTAAAGGTGACAAGGGTGTGTTGAGGCGTGAGATGAAGCCGAGCCCTTGGGTAAGCTGTTTATCGGATACTTTGGAAAAATCAAATGAGTTGGTGAGTTGTCCACTTTGAGAGCAAAGTATCGATAATACAGCTCCTAGAAATGCGAGGACCTCAGCCACGCGGCGGGCGGGGAAAATGCGCACGATAACCATCACCAACAGGCTGGATAGGCCAGCAGCCGCGAGCGCCAGACAGGTCATAATAATTAATACAAGTGGATAATAGATTAGATGATATCGACCGGCGGCACCGATTCCATAGAGAATCGGCAATCCGAGCAGAACGATCAATCCAAAATTCGGCAGGATCGCTTGTAGTAGTTTGGTGATGAATACAGCCCGAATCGGTACTGGAGCACTCAGTAGGAAATCCATGTCTCCAGCAAGATATAACGCCTGGAGCAATAAGCCAAAACTGGTTAGCAGGATACCCAGAAACGCTCCTGCCAAAATCAGGATTGGGATACTATCTAATAATGATCCTATACCGCTTATAGATTGCGTAAATGCTGGGGAACGGATTACACCTAGCAGTTTCCAACTTCCGATAAACACAAGGATAAAAATCGCTAGTAAGAATAAAGCCAGGATAATCGTACCTATCTTCCGCCGAAGCTTGGCGCGTCGGAAACTACTAATGGTGATAGTAATGCGCAATCGAAGCAGCTTTATGACATAATGCCACAGGTTATATTTCATATAAGCAGATGTTGGAATGGTAATCGTCATCTCAATACCTCGGCTATTTCAGCGTATTCAGCACCTCCTGTCAATCCTAAGAAGATATCCTCCAGGCTGGACTCTCCCGTGCCCATTGCTCGTAATTCGTCCATGGTTCCGACGGCGATCAATTCGCCTTTATTAATAATTCCGATACGATCACACATTCGCTCTGCGATTTCAAGGATATGGGTAGATAAAAAGACTGCCGCGCCGCGTTCAGCCATCTGACGCAAGATATCCTTTATCAAGCGCGCTGACTTTGGATCGAGCCCCACCGTAGGTTCATCGAGCACAAGCGCTTTTGGGTCATGCATCAGCGCAGCCGCCAGGGCGGTTTTTTGCTGCATCCCGTGGCTGTAAGAGTCGATCAGGTCATCCCCTGCTTCCGAAAGATCAAATAACCTTAATAGTTCATCAATTCGTCGTTCAATCTGTTCATAGTGCATTTCATAAAGATCGCCAATAAATCGTAATAGTTCCCGCCCGGATAATTTCGGGTACAGGTTAGGGGTGTCCGGAACATAACCATTTGCCGATTTAGCTTGAAGAGGTTGATTGATCACATCGTATCCGCAGACCTTTATCATGCCCGAGGAGGGCTGCAATAAACCTGCAATCATCTTGATGGTTGTGGTTTTCCCTGCGCCATTCGGTCCGAGAAACCCAAAGACTTCACCGCCATAAACATCAAAGCTCACATCACTGACAGCCACTTTTTCTCCATATCGTTTGGTGATGTGTCGCGTCTCAATAAG
>CAZPWU010000494.1:0-2552 GCA_964590325.1 uncultured Anaerolineaceae bacterium
GATAGGGGCTAGGAATCAGGATCTGCGATAAAGTACATCGCCGTTACCAGTGACCAATATTCAGTCATCCGTGGCTCATTATTATAAATATTCCATCATACTGCTCCTTTTGCTAGGCCTGTCAGGTTGTTCGCCAATTGTTGGTCAGGACCAGCCGCTTAATAGTAGCAGCCTGGATCTTGTATTAGGGAAAACGATTGGGCAAACATTCGTAGCCGAACAGGATGGGTTAACAGGCGTCCAGGTTTTTCTATCCCCTGGTAAGTCCGGCGACGGGGAAGTTACCCTTCACCTGAGTAATGACCCGCACTCACCTGACGACCTGGCGGTGGCAGGATTACCCGTCAACGCCATAAAATCTGCCGGTTTTTACAATTTCACATTCCCTGCCCAACAAAGTACCAGGCGACGCTACGCTTATATCTTCCTGGATATCCAGAGAAGAGGCAGCGTCGTCGTTGGCACTGCCTCTAGCAGCGCTTACCTGGATGGATCCCTGTACCAAAACCAGGCACCTGCTGAGGGTCAGATGAGCTTCCGACTCATGTACGAGCCCACACGGGCGGCGTTGGGTCTCGCAAGGCAAGCATTCACCTGGGGAGGGATACTCGCCGTCGCAATCTTCCTCTTCATTATGCCCGGATGGGGGCTATTGAGCCTTGTGTGGCCTGGCTGGCAAAGGCTGACCTGGGCAGTAAAGCTGGGCCTGGCAGCCGGCTTCAGCCTGGCGCTGTACCCCTTGCTGCTGGTTTATACTGATCTGGTCCACCTTCACCTGGGACCCTTATACGCCTGGCTGCCTGCTTTAATCGGGTTCGGTATTATCCTATGGCGGAATCGGCTGAACCTTTTCAGGTTTAAACGCTTGAACGTTAGAGCATTTGCCTATACTGACTTTATCCTGGTGGTGGTTCTGGCAGCTATCTTCGTTGTGCGTATGTGGGCAATCCGCTCCCTGGAAGCGCCGATGTGGGGAGACTCGGTCCAGCACACGATGATCGCCCAACTGCTCTATGACAATGGTGGGTTATTTACTTCCTGGCGCCCTTATGTGCCGTATGACAGCCTGACCGTGCAGTTTGGATTCCCTACTGCTGTTACCATCTTCTCCTGGTTGACCGGGGCCAACAGCCTCAAGGCGACATTAATTGTCGGACAGTTCCTCAATGCTTTGGCAGCGCTGACCATTTATCCATTGGCAGTACGCTTCGCCAGTGGAAACCGTTGGGCAGGTATAGGCGCTGTTTTAATCACAGGTTTGCTTTCGCCTATGCCGGCCTATTACGTTAATTGGGGACGCTACGCACAACTTGCTGGACAAGTCATCCTACCAGTAGCGCTGTGGATGGTGTGGGAAATAATTGATAGTCATCAGTGGGTAGTGGGCATAGAACAGTCATCAGTGGGCAGCAGTCAGGGATCACTTACCAGTGGACATGTTTCAGGAGTGGGACTACAGCTAAAGAGAAAAACGCGAGTGGTGGCAGCGGTAATCGCCGGGGTCACCCTGGCAGGGATGATGCTGGCTTATTACCGGATGCCGTTCTATTACATCACATTTATCCTGGCGCTATTGGTCGGCTGGGGCCTGCCTCAAAGGCAACGTATTTTGCATCAGTGGCTGCCTGCACTGGGATACCTGCTGATGATCGGTGTGACAGCTCTACTACTTTTCCTTCCCTGGGGGCTACGTCTAACTGGCGGAAACCTGGCTGGAGCCGTTGAGTCTGGCGTTTCAAGCGGGTCGCCACTCGAACGGGTAGCTGCCGATTATAAGATTTGGTCCACTCTAACCAATTACCTTCCTGCCTGGCTGGTGGTATTTGCCCTGATCGGATTGGTTTGGAGCCTGGTACGGAAACGTTGGGCGATAGCTTCAATTGGATTGTGGGTATCAGCGCTGGCCTCTTTGGTGGCTACTGCACTGGTTCACTTGCCTGGTGCTAATATGATGCAGAACTTCGCGGTTTTAATTGCCTTATACATCCCTGCCAGCCTCCTGGGCGGATGGATAGTCGGCGAGGTCGCCAGCACCTTAGAGACACATGCAAGAACAACCGGAAGGATAGCTATAGGATTTCTGCTACTCGGCCTGGCAGCCTATGGGGGCTGGAATCTCCATGCTATTGCTGACCCTAATACCTTCGCCATGGTTACTCGACCTGACAACCGGGCCATGGCTTGGATCCGCGATAACACTCCGCCCAATGCACTTTTTCTGGTCGAAGGATTCAGCATCGCGGGAGGCACCTCAGCAGTTGGGTCTGATGCCGGGTGGTGGATTCCACTTTTAGGTGAGCGACAAAGTTCAATGCCACCTCAATATGCCCTGGTAAATGAAAGGCCCTCACCTTCTAATTATTCTCAACGTGTTGTTGACTTGGTGGTTAACCTGGAGAAGATATCCCCAGCCTCTCCTGAAGGTGAGCGCTTATTGTGCGCATGGGGTATCACCCATGTTTACATCGGTCAGAGGCAAGGCGACATCGGCGCGGGCGTTTCTCAGCTCTTTATCCCCGAAGATTTCACCAACAGTTCCTTCTACAGCCTTA
>CAZPWU010000495.1:0-2543 GCA_964590325.1 uncultured Anaerolineaceae bacterium
TAAGGCGACCACCCGGGGATTGAGAGCGCCATAATCTACCAGGGCTCGCGCATAAGCTTCGCGCATCGTCATTTCACCCATTTTGGCCTCCATCCTGGCCAAGTTCCGCCAGGGCTTGAGCAAGCTGGGCGTCATTTGGGGGTATACCGTGCCAGGCAGACTGGTTCTCCATGAACGAGACGCCCTTACCCTTGGTGGTATGGGCGATGAGGACAGTTGGCTGATGGTGGATTTCCCTGGCTGTGTTCAGGGCCTCCAGGATCTCAAGCGGATTGTGTCCGTTTATAGATATTACGGCCCAGCCGAATGCCCGCCATTTATCCGCGAACGGTTCGACCGGCATTACCTCGTGCACGGGGCCGTCCAGTTGAACGTCGTTGTAATCCACAATTGCAGTCAAGCTGGACAGGTGATATTTGGAAGCCACCGCGGCACCCTCCCAAACTACACCGGCCTGACACTCGCCATCTCCTAACAGAACGTAAACCCGGTAAGTCTGCTTAAGAAAGCGCGCTGCCAGTGCCAGCCCAGCCCCAATGGCGACACCATGCCCGAGCAGGCCGGTGGTCATCTCAACTCCCGGGGTTTTCAGACGGTCCGGATGGCCTTGCAGGTGACCGGAGAGCTGTCCCCAGGTCAACAAGTCATCCATGGGGAAGAACCCGCGCCGGGCCAGGGCGGCGTACAACAGGGCGGAGGCATGTCCCTTGCTCATGATAAAGCGGTCGCGTTCTGGCCAATCCGGGCGTTGAGGGTCGATGTTTAATATTTTAAAATATAGGACCGCCATGATTTCGGCGGCGGACAGCGACCCGCCAGGATGACCACCCTGGCGACGGTGGATCATCTTCAGGCTGTCGATGCGTAGCTGACGAGCCTGTTCGGAGAGATCTAAGATTATAGAATCGGGATAATGTGTCATTTTCTCATCTATGGTTGCACGCGTTGGAAGGTCAGTGGCGGGATATTCGTTGGGTAAGCCTGCAATTGTAATTGAAGGCTATTGCCTTCACAGGTGTAGTCGGCAGTGTTATAAGGCGGCAGTAAAAGGGGGATGACGTTGATGATTTGGGACGAGTCTATCACCTGTTGCCCCGCCATTATAGCTGAGGCAGTCAATCCCGTAGTGTTCATATTTTCGGTAGTCAGTGTGTTAGCTTCTATCGTGTAATCCCCGCTGGCATTACCATCAATCGTAACGGTCAGAGGCAAAGTAAAAAGCGAGACCTTGGCATTGAATTGAAGCTTGAGCTGATCAGCACGCAGGGCGATGCTCCCATCGGGGGAAAATGTGAAATAAGCATTTCCGCTGCTGCCTTTGTAGTTCAGGTTATAGGTATTGGCTATATCAGGCGGTATAGCGGCAAGCACGTAGTCGCCAAGGTTGGCAATCTCCCATGTACCGACCAGGCAGAGCTGGTTGGGATTCCCAGGCGTGGGCTGAGAGGTAAGCGTCGACTGTACCTGGGTCGGGGCAAAAGCCAGAACTGTGGGAGTCGGTGCTTCAACCATGCTAGGGAGCGACGACTGCCTGGCGCTTTGTTGGACAATACTTATCAGGTTGCAAGCCATAGAGACGATACCTGCCACACAAATCCATACCCATAAACGATGGTTTTTCATTACGTTAAAATGCCTCCAATATTCCAGAATCTTTTGTAATATGAATCACGCCGTTATTGGTCAGTTCTTGTTCGATAAATTCCTCAAATTCATCCCGCCTGTCAACGTTTAATTCCAGCCTCGTGCTGGACAACACATAATCGACCAGTGGCGCGGCTTGAGTCACTCTGAGCGAATCCTCATACCTGCGGACTGTCACATGGGAGAACCATTGGGTGAGCTGGGCCACTCCATTCTCAAGGTTGAATTCAATAGGCCAGCGCAGCTCTTCTGTCAGTTTTGGGTCAAATTTACCCACCAATTCTGGTAGTTCATGCAGGTGTTTTTCACCAGCCGTTGTCGCATACAATCGTCCTGCTGGTTTCAATACGCGGCGGATTTCCGATAAAGCTTGCGGGCGATTGGGAACATGAAAGAGCATGTGGTTGGCGATGACCGCGTCAAGGCTTTTATCATCGAAAGGGATGGCTTGCGCGTCGATGATGCCGAATTTATATTGGGAGTGGTCATGAAGATTCTTACAGGCCTGGTATACCATCCCGGCAGAGAAGTCCGATAGGGTGATGTCCCAGCTTTTGGGGATACGGTGCAGATTGTTGAGCCATAGGTCCCCTATACCACAGCCGAGCTCAAGCATACGACACCTAGAAGGCAAATTGAATTGGTCAAACACCCACAGGAACCACCCGTATGGATTGGTACTAAAACGGGCATGTAGAGAAATGCGCGCGTTGAGGTTCGACCCGTCGCGGTACTGTTCTGTCAATAGATATGTTTGGTCCGTCAGTTTGGGCATAATGTGTTCGGGAGATGACCTGGAGCCAATTTTAGACCAGAAACCCCGTTTGAACAAGTTTTTTCCAACAATCGCTACTTCTATGGCGAACAGGGTAAAATATAGGGCAGTTTGAAGGGCTCAG
>CAZPWU010000496.1:0-2540 GCA_964590325.1 uncultured Anaerolineaceae bacterium
ACGTTGATGGATTAGAGTTGTCACCTGAAAATCCTCCGATTGAGTACACATTTGTGCCTGGCTGCCCCAATCTACAGGACAAGTTCAGCCATCAGCGAGAGCAGCGAAGCCTGTCCACCGCAGACCTGGTCAATTTGTGCCGGGCTGCCTGAGATTCCAGAATGCAGACGTAAAGCCCAGCTCTGCAAACAGCGTTTCCGCTTCATCGACTGTCTTGCACCGCCAGACCGGGTTCGTTTGGATCGGCAGGCTTCCCAGTACTTGTGTTCAACGTGCCAGCCAGGGTAAGGGTCTTACCCCACTCGATGCCGGCAACCGGAAAGCCGAAACTGCCGTTGGGCACGGCGGGCAGCATGTCGCCGACCTCCAGGTGCTGATACTCCGGGATGATCCGGTCTGCGCTGGGTATGCCGCCATTATCGAGCAGGTCATAGCTGTACCACCCACCCCGCTGGCAACCGAGCTGCACGAACCAGGGCCACACTTGCGCAGCAGGGGCATGTATCGTGATTGCACAGGTCAGCTCCGACTTGGGGTGGCGCACGGCCTCATCGCCAGGAAAAGAACGCTTAACCTCAGCATCCGTTGCGCCCCACCGGCTATACCATCGCCGGAGGATGGGCGACAGCAGGATCGTGATGGCAATGGCAACCACCCCACCTACGCCTTCTACAAAGGCTTTCAGATTGAGCTTGCTCTCTTTGTTAACCATCTGGAAAGGGGATGGGGTCAGGTTTGGACCTGCGAAGTTTTAGGCCAGGCGGAGTCGTAGGCGGCGATGATGCGGTCGCACAGGCGGTCAAAGCCCTCGTTCACCTTGCGGCGGGAGGGGTCAGCATTGTACCAGGCAATAATCTCCTCTGCGCCGCGCGCGAACGGGATGGAGGCTGCGAAGCCGGGCACTAGACGCTTGATCTTGCTGTTGTCGAAGACCAGGCTGACAGACTTATCGCCCCATAACCCGGCCCCCCAATCGGGGTCGTAGGCGGCGATCAGGTCGGAGGGGATGTGCACGATGCGCGCCTCTGTCCCGGCAGCGCGAGCGACGATCTCGAAGATCTGGTTCCAGTTAAGCCATTCGTCGGAGGTGATTTGGACGGCCTCGCCGATGGCGTGCGAGTTGCCGAGCAGCCCTACGAAGCCTTTGGCGAAGTCGGCGTGGTGGGTGAGCGTCCAGAGCGAGGTGCCGTCGCCGTGCACGATGACCTTCTTACCGCGCAGCATACGGTCCACTACCGTATAACCGCCGTCCATCGGGATCAGGGTACAGTCGTAGGTGTGCGAGGGGCGGACGATGGTGATGGGATACTTTTCCTCTCTGTAGGCGCGCACCAGGCGCTCTTCGCAGGCGATCTTGTCCTGGGAATACTGCCAGTAGGGGTTATCGAGCACGGTGGATTCGGTAACGGGCAGGGAGGCGGGCGGCGTCTGGTAGACGGAGGCGGAGCTGATGAAGATATACTGCCCCGTCCGACCGCGGAACAGCTCCAGGTCGGCTTCGACGTGACCGACGATGAAGGCGATCCAATCGACGACTGCGTCGAAGGTGAGATCCGCAATGGCGAGGCGCGCCGAGGCCGGGTCGCGGATATCCCCGCGCAGCACTTTGGCACCCTCGGGGGTGGGTCGCACGGACTGGCCGCGGTTCAACAGGTACAGGTCGATGCCTCTTTCGAGCGCCAATTTCGAGCAGGCGGAGCTGATGATACCCGTCCCGCCGATGAACAGGACTTTCATGTTGAGCCTCCTTTATTGTATCTATTGTATCGATCTACAAACTCATACACATCGAAAACCGGCTGGAGGGCAGCCTCGTTTTCCTGGACGAAACGCTTCAGCTCGGTCCACAAGTCAACAGCCTGCGCATCCTGACCATCGGCCCTGGCCGACAGCATGTTCAGGAACAGGCGCATGATCCGTGCGTGCAGCTTCAGGTAATACCAGGAGCGGGCGCGGCACGGCTCAGCCAGCGAGAGGTTTTTATCGATGATGGGCGCGAAGTAATCGATGGTCTCGAGGGCACCCTTTAAAGCTGCCGGGGCCACCATCACCTCCCGCTCCCCGAGTCTCACCAGGTCTTGCAAACCGGATAAGGCCTCCAGATACTCACGGGCGCGCGCTCCGTCCTGGCCGAAGGCGCTGGCGAAGTAATCCGTAGCCAGGACATCGAAGTCCACGTGGTCATCCCACAATACCCGGCCCAGGGCGGTCATGCTCAGGCCGGTAGGGAAGAAGACGCGCTGCATCTGGCAGCTCACCAGACCGTTCAGACCGAGATGTTTCAGGTTCTTGACATCCTGAGAGACCAGGCGGGCCATATAAATGCCGTCCGGGTCGCAGACATACGTGCCCGGGTTCATGAAGTAGTACTCGAAGATGAAGCTGTCGCCCGGGAAGATGGCCTGCCACTGCCTGAGGAAGGCCAGGTTCTCGTCGGGGTTGGAGGGGAACTTGAGGCGGTTGCGCACGTAGGGGGGTGGGACCAGGGCAGGATCTTTCGCCACCAGCGGCTCACGGTAGGAGCGGCTGATGGGAGCGAA
>CAZPWU010000497.1:0-2538 GCA_964590325.1 uncultured Anaerolineaceae bacterium
CCATGCGGCGACGAATGGGCGCGTGGGCTACGTCCACATACCCGATATGGGCCCACGAGGCTATGCCGAATTCCACCGCGGCTACCTGGCGGAAGTGGACCGCGAGGGGTTGATTGTAGATGTTCGCTACAACGGCGGTGGGTCAGTTTCGTCACTGATCCTTGAGAAGCTTGCGCGACGGCGGATAGGCTATGATTCCACACGCTGGGGTCAGGTGCCTCAACCCTACCCACCCGAATCCGTGCTCGGACCAATGCTGACATTGACTAACGAACATGCTGGCTCGGATGGGGATATCTTCTCCCATGGATTTAAGTTGATGAAATTAGGCCCTCTGCTGGGTAAGCGGACATGGGGAGGCGTGATCGGCATTTTCCCCCGCCAGGCTTTGGTGGATGGATCGCTTACCACCCAACCAGAATACTCCTTCTGGTTCACCGATGTCGGGTGGGGCGTAGAGAATTACGGCACTGACCCCGATATCGAGATCGATAACACCCCACAGGATTATGCGCATCATGTTGATGCCCAGTTGGAACGGGCCATCCAAGAAATCCAGAAGCTGATGGCAGAGAACCCGCCCAAATTACCGGAGTTCAAGGATAAGCCCAGTCTCGAACTACCCCGCTTACCGAAGAGGTAGAGGAAAGAGGATTATTCAGATCCGAAAAAAAAATAATAAAAGGGTGGTAGATTTCCAGCTTTGTGGGTGAGTGGGTACAGGCCCGCTCACTCCCACAAAGCTGGGTATATCTACGGTAAACCCCAGAGACCCATTTTTTTTCATCCATTCCCACTTCTCCATGGGTATATAATACACGAATATAGTTTGTTATCATAGTCTCAACGAGGCTCGTATGTTTGATATAACCGATGCTGATATCCTGCCACTCTCGTTAGAACATAGCTTTTGGACCTGGTCAGCCCAGTCGAAAGTCACACCCATCCCGGTAAAACGCGCCAAAGGGGTTTATTTTTGGGATGTGGACGGTAAACGCTATCTGGATTTTAACTCAATGACCATTTGCGTAAACATCGGTCATGGCAACGAGCGCGTGATCAATGCCATCATCGAGCAAGCCCGCGAGCTGCCGTACGCAGGCCCCCCGATGACGACTAAACCGCGCGCCATCCTGGGCAGGCTGTTGGCCGATATTACACCCGGTAACGTAAACCGCTTTCTTTACACGTTGGGCGGAGCGGATGCAAATGAGAACGCCATCAAGCTCGCTCGTGCCTACACTGGGCGCCACAAGATCCTTGCACGCTATCGCTCTTACCACGGAGCCTCAGCCGGAGCTATGGCCCTTACCGGCGACCCACGCCGCCTGGCCTGGGAGCCCGACCTGATGCCCGGTATAGTCCATTTCCTCGACCCTTACCGCTACCGCTCAACCTTCCATCGCACAAACCCGGATATCCCGGAACGGGAGTTCTCCAGCGATTACCTCAACCACCTGGAGGAGATCATCCAATACGAGGGTCCGAGGACGATCGCTGCCATCTTCATTGAGGCTGTCACCGGCACCAACGGTATCCTCATCCCTCCCGAGGGTTACTTACAGGGAGTGCGAACACTGTGTGATAAATACGACATCCTGCTGATCATCGACGAGGTAATGAGCGGATTTGGGCGGACCGGCAAATGGTTCGCGGTCAATCATTGGAACGTAGTCCCCGATATCATGACCATGGCAAAAGGCCTGACCTCCGGTTATGCCCCTTTAGGAGCTGTAGCAATAAGTGAAGAAATCGCCGAGTTCTTTAAAGATAAGGTGTTTCAGAGCGGGTTGACATACAATGCCCACCCGATCTCACTGGCTGCAGCGATAGCCAATATCCAGGTGATGCAGGAGGTAAAATTAGTGGATTGGGCAGCCACGATGGGGCCGGTGCTACACCGCATGCTGGCTGATCTTGGGGAACAACATCCCTCCGTAGGGGAGGTGCGCTCTATTGGTTTGTTCGGCGTCATAGAGCTTGTACGCAACCGGAAGACCAAAGAACCGCTAGCACCCTATGACGGCACCAGTCCGGAGATGGTGGCTTTTCGTAAGTACATGCTCGACCACGGTGTGTATTTATACACCCATTGGCACACCGTGCTCATTATCCCGCCGTTGATCATCAATGAAGACCAACTAGCTGAGGGATTTGAGGTACTGGATCAGGCGTTAGAAATTACAGATAAAACGGTTGAAGGTTAACAAACGGGAATAAAGCCTAACCTCTTCCGAGGCTGTGCTGGGTAGAGTGCGTTTTATCCGGATTCCTAATGATATCGACGCCGTTGAGGAGATTTTACCGGAGGTGAGTCAAGCGCATTGTAGCGCGGAGGTCCCATTATCCGGTACATATAACCATATACCACACTCAACAATCCAATACTTAGGAATAGGAACACAAAGAAATAAAAGATTACCGAATATGTGATCTGTCCCTGAATGGGTGATGTAAAACTGGAATTAAGATAGGGAATCGTAATAATATTAGGCAGCACATAAGATTGATCTAATTCCTTCGGGAGGTCAATCAAGC
>CAZPWU010000498.1:0-2527 GCA_964590325.1 uncultured Anaerolineaceae bacterium
AACAACTGGAGGTTGAAAATGACCGTTACACTCCCTGAGGTTGCCACCCTGACCGACCAGGTGATCGGCGAAATTGAAAAAGCTGTTGTCGGTAAGCAGGAGGTGCTCCGCATGATCATGGCAGCCTGCCTGACCTCCGGAGGGCATGTTTTGATTGAAGACTACCCAGGCCTGGCCAAAACCCTGATCGCTAACAGCTTCGCCACCGTGCTCGGCCTGAGATTCAAGCGCATCCAGTTCACCCCCGACCTGCTGCCGGGTGATATTACCGGGGGTTACATCTACGACCGCACCCAGAACCAGTTCGTGCTGCGCAAAGGACCGCTCTTCGCTAACATCATCCTGGCTGATGAAATTAACCGCGCCTCCCCTCGTACTCAGTCCGCCCTCCTGGAAGCGATGCAGGAGTACCAGGTCACGCTGGAAGGCGAGACGATGAAGCTGGTCGAACCCTTCATCGTGATCGCTACCCAGAACCCCATCGAATACGAGGGGACTTTTCCACTGCCCGAGGCCCAGCTCGACCGGTTCGTCATGAAGCTGTCGGTCGGTTATCCCTCCCCCCAGGATGAACAGGAAATATTAAAGCGCAGGCGCGAACGGCAGCGGGATGCCTTTGACTTGAGATCCATGACCGATGCCGGCAGCCTGATAGAAATGCGTCAGGCGGTGGAGACGGTGCATGTCGATGCGGACATCGAACAGTACATCGTTGCCCTGACGGATGAGACCCGCCGCCATAAGCAGGTTGCTGTTGGGGCCAGTCCCAGAGGGGCGCTGGCACTGCTCAAACTGACCCGCACCTGGGCGGCGATGCACGGTCGCACCTATGTGCTCCCCGATGATGTCAAGCTCTTTGCCAGGCCGGTGTTTGTCCACCGCTTGATCCTGGAACCCGACCTGTGGACAGAACGACGCGCGGCTGACGACGTGATCGCCGATATCCTGCGCCGGGTACCTGTACCGGTGCTCCAGGGCGTATGAGCATGAGAAGACTCATGCTGTTGAGCTGCCTGGTTTACGGGCTTCTCATCCTGGGGCTGTTATCCATTAAGGGCAGTCTGGTTGCCCTCGCTATCCCCCTGGTCATCTACCTGGGCGCGGCGCTTGTATATGGTCCAGGGAAACTTAACCTGAGTGCTACCCGCATAGTCAACCCTACTTACGTGACCCAGGGGACGCCCGTGGTTGTTAAACTTTCCATTGTCAACCAGGGCATGCAGCTTGAGGAGGTCCTGATTGATGATCCCATCCCCCCATATCTCGAGCTGGTTGAAGGAGAACCCCGGATGGTCGCCCCTCTCCCGTCGGGAGGTAAGCTTGAGCTGTCTTATACCGTGCGCGGGAGGCGGGGTATTATCACCTTCTTACCTGTAGAAGTGACCGCCAGTGACCCATTGGACCTGTTCCGCCGGAGGGTCAGGCTTTCAGCTCCGGCTCAGCTTTTAATTAAGCCGGAGGTCGTAAGATTGAAGCCAGTAACCATCCGACCGCTGCGGACGCATGGTTTCATCGGGCCCCTGCCTGCTCGGCGAGGTGGTAATGGGGTGAATTTCTACGGGGTGCGCGATTACCAGTTTGGCGATCCGCAGCGACGGGTGAACTGGAAAGCCACAGCCCGGCATGACCAGGGGCTGTATACAAATGAGTTTGAACAGGAGCGGATTACCGATGTAGGGCTGATCCTGGACGCTCGCCAGCAGACCGATGTCCTATCCCGGGATAGCTCGCTCTTTGAGCACTCGATCAGGGCCGCAGCGGCCCTGGCGGACGTCTTTTTGAGCGGTGGCCACCGCGTGGGATTGCTGATCTATGGCCGAGGTCAGGAAGCAACCTTCCCGGGCTACGGTAAACGGCAGCGCGAGCGCATCCTGCGTTCGCTGTCCCAGGCCCGGACGGGTGATAACATGGCGCTGGAGAGCTTAAATTATCTGCCGACACGCTTTTTCCCAGCCCGATCACAGATTGTGCTGGTCAGCCCCCTCAGCGCGAACGACCTACCCGTGCTGACCAGCCTGCGGGCGCACGGTTATCAGGTGTTGGTGGTCAGCCCAGACCCTGTCGCTTATGAGGTGGGTCTGGTCGGACAGGGTCGCGAACTAGTTAAGGAGCATGAGCTGGCTGTGAGGATTGCCAGGTTAGAGCGCACCCTGCTGCTGCGCAGGCTCCAGAAGTTTGGCATCCGGGTCGTGGATTGGCAGGTGGATAAGTCTCTCAACCAGGTGATACACACAACCCTGGTGGGGGTACCGGGTATGATGGCCCAACAGTACCGTATCCTGGGGATCGAGATATGAGATTAACTGAGAAACTACTGTGGAGCACAATTGGGCTGACCGCTGGGGCGTTAGCGGTCGGCTTCGGTCTGCAAGGATATACGGTTGCGACGATATTCTTCATAACGCTTGGGATGTTGTGGTTATACGGGGAGCGTCGTATGAGCGGCTGGGTAGCCTCGGTGATGCTGGTCTGTTGTGTAGGAGCAACCGCGTTCGGCATCCTGCTGGGTGTCCACCCTGGTTTTCTA
>CAZPWU010000499.1:0-2521 GCA_964590325.1 uncultured Anaerolineaceae bacterium
TCGCGGCAGGTGACTTGCCATCGCCACCGTGTTGGCGACCTCTTTGGGTGTCGGCGGGATACCGTCGAACCCGGTATGTTCGACAAATACGACAAGCTTTTGGCGCAGTTCTTCCGGCTCTATTGCTGCCATCTTATCGAGGGTATCGAGGCTGGCCTCGTGGTAAAGCCGGGCGCGCACCCGACAGTTTTTTCTCATAAATTGGCTAGAAATTATAGACCGCCTCCTGCAGCTCGGCGCGCCGCCGGCGGTACTCCACGATCGGGTAATCGCCGCGGATGAGCTGTTCCTGTATGCGCAGGTCGGAGGCCTTCGGCTCCTGCGTTTCCACCACTCTGCGGTCCTGGTGAGCGATGTAGATGTTGGACGGCATCGCCAGCCGGTTGACCAGATTGCGCAACACCGGTATTTGCATAAATTTCTGGTAAAAACGCAGGTACAGTATCGTGTTCTCTGCGTCCACCGGGACAAAGGCAACCATGATCCTTACCTTCTCGCTGATGTAGTTCTGCCATAAGTTTGGGAAGATGAACTCCAGTTTGAACGATGGTTCCGGCTCCAGGGGAAACTCACTCGGTTTGAGGGGTTGCGAGCCGTCGTCCAACCGGTTGTGGACGAAAACATAGAACATATTCTCATCCAGCCATTTGACCCCCGGGCCGTCTACCAGTGTAGTTCCACCGCGTCCGATGGTATTGTAGTGCACGAAGGGCAGATGCACCACATCCAGTTGGTTTTCGATGGCGCGCGAGTAGTGTATCTTCCAGGGGTCGTAGACCTGGGCATAGGATAAGCTGGTGTCGATGTCGTTGAAAAAACGCGGCGGTCTGAGATCAGTGGGTGGCGTCTCCCCCCACCAGATCCAGACGAAACCGTGCTCTTCATGAACCGGGTAGCTGTGTGCCTTGAAGGCTTTCGGCACAGGGGTGCGCTGTCCGTTGGCGGGGATCACCGTGACCTGGCCGCAGTTGTCGTACTCAAAGCCGTGGAAGGGGCATTGCAGGTGGTCGTTGATCACCTTACCTTTACTCAGTTGGACGCCTCGGTGGACGCAGCGGTCGCGCAGGCAGTAAAGCTTACCCGCGGCATCCCGCCAGAAGACAAGTTTCTCGCTCATGCGGGTGACTCCAACTGGCTTGTCTTTCACCTGGCTGGAGTCCAGAACGACATACCATTGGTTCGGGATCATATTAAACTTCCTTGAGTGATGTGTGCAGAGCTGTGGATAGTGAAGCCAATGATATCATAGCTGTCCCCACCCCCAATGGCGGGACAGACAAAATGTCTCATATTTCGTCTTTCCCCGCACTTGGGGGCGGGGATAATGGGGTGGGGGATCACCTCCTGTCCGCCCCTGAATAAGCTTGGGAGTTGGGCAGGGGTGAGGGCCAATATCTACTTCCCCAGCGCCTTCTCGATATGTTCGGTCGCTTCGGCTAATTTATCGCGCGACTGCAGGATGATCGGCACCATCTGTCGGCGCACGGCGGGGTCGGCCATAAACTTGTGTGCATCAGGATTACCGTTGCCACCCGCCAGGTCCCAGACCTTCCACATCAGCTCATGCTCACCGGCGAAACACGCTGCCGCCCGTAATAGCTCCTCCGCCATTTTAAAATGGAGGTTGTCAGGGTCCGCCATCTGGATCAGGAACTGTCCGCCGTACCAGCGCGCTTCGGCCACTGTCCCCACGGCGTCGTTGTGGACCATATGGTGTTCACGTAGCACGGCTTCATTGTCGGTGGGGAAATCCTCATCTTTGAGCAGGTGCTCGGCCCAGGCAGTGTAGGCTGCCAGGCCGTTGTGACGGTCGTTCACCAATGGCGTGCGGGCAACCTCCAGCCCCCACAACAGCGCCTTGCGCCCGCTCTCACTCATCGGTGGTCTTTCCTTCTTGCCGGTTATGATGCCCAGGGTTTCGGTATCCTTGAACCAGCCCCGTTTGCGGAAGTAGCCGGATGGCTCGAACTCGACACCCGCGTTGAACTCGGGGAATTTCTGGAAGAAGCTCCAGCCCAGGAGGACTTCTCCGCCCTCGTCGTAGCCGGTGATAATAGAGGGCTCAGGCGGTCCGATGACACCGAAGCCCAGGGCGGGCAGGCCTTTTTGGATGCTCTCGATAATCCGTTGGCGGAACACGGTTTCGTTGTCGCGCCCCTCCTCTTTCGGCACCCATTCGACCCCGTAGCCGACCGAGTCAAAAGCCCTCTGGTACGGTGCATAGGCCTCGGTGGTCATATTCTCGAAAGCAAAGTTACCCATGTGCCAGCCCGGCTTCCACGACAGGAAGAATGCATAGCCCGAGGTGCCAAGCAGGTAGGAATAGGTGCAGTTGATCTTGCAGTCCGGGTTTTGCGCCAGGCAGTGCTTGCAGCTGAAATCTTTTTCGCCCATGAATTCCAAACAGGCGCGCAGCACGGATGGGAACGGAATGTCCTCCGGGCAGCGCTCCCCCCCCTCATAGAATTGCACCTGCGGCACCCCTTCCAGCACCAGTCGAGAAGGGTTTGATATTGGGTGA
>CAZPWU010000500.1:0-2508 GCA_964590325.1 uncultured Anaerolineaceae bacterium
GGTTGGACCAGCCATAGTGTAGTACCCATACGAGGTACGTCGAGCTCGTTTATCGTCCAAACCCCTTCTGGTACAGCCAGTGTGCACGGTACCAAATTTGATGTTCTGGTTGGCAACCAAGGGATTTCGCGTTTCGCGGTGACGACCGGTAAGGTTGATATCGACAGTCCTAAAGGAAACGTATCTCTCCTTGCCGGGCAAGCCACGGTGGCTCAAGCGGGTCAAGCACCGGAAACTCCTGCATATCAATTCACCATACAGGAGAAGCTGGCTACGATAGGGGAGAATGAATGGTCTGCTTCTGGCATAGAATTCCTGGTTGTAGACAGGACTGATATCGAAGGTTCACCGACGGTCGGTAAGCCGGTGCTTGTCGAAGGACGTATTTTACCGGGCGGACAATGGCTTGCTGATAACATCTGGTCTACAATGGATCGAGACCTTCAATCTAGCTTTACCGGTAAAATTGAGATTATGGGGGAGGATGTTTGGCGAATAGGGGGCATCTCGATCCTTGTGAATGAGACGACAGAGATTGACGATGACCTGGCTATCGGCGATACTGTTGACGTCAAGTATATTATTTTGGACGGAGGACGCTGGCTTGCATTAAGTATTGAATCGCTCGAAACAGACGATAATGAGCCAACCCCGAGCTCCGTCCTGGGGACAGTCACTGCAACTGTCGTTATTAAAGGGACAATAACTCCACAACCTACAGGAACTTTCGTCAACTGCACTGGTGCTAACCCCCAGCCTAAAGCTCGAGAATTAGCCCAATTTTACGGGGTGAGCTATGAGGAGATCATGGGCTGGTTCTGTCAGGGGTTCGGTTTTGGTGAGATTGATATCGCCTATAGCCTAAGTCGTGAGACTGGTATTCCGGTTTCAGAAATTTTCGCCTTACGACGTACAGGCCTGGGTTGGGGAGAGATCAAGAAGAGGGTAAAAATACCTACCCCAACCTTCACTCCAACCTTGCCGGTTACAATGACAGTCACCGCTACACCCACATTGTCTGTGACAGCTACGACAACTGCCACCCCGACTCCGACGCTGATACCTAGTCCCACCCCTGTTGGCACTCCATTTGTAAATTGCACGGGTGCCAATCCCCAACCCAAGGGTCAAAAGTTGGCTCAACAATACAATGTCGGCTATGAAGAGATCATGGGTTGGTTCTGTCAAGGGTTTGGCTTTGGCGAGATTGATCTGGCATATAGCCTGAGCTTACAATCAAATAAGCCGGTTGCCGATATCTTTGCCATGCGCCGTTCAGGTCTGGGTTGGGGAGAGATCAAGAAAAAGCTTTCTGGAAATCCAGGGAAAGGTAAACCTTAGCTGGTAATGGAATACAGGCCTCCGATCAGGAGGCCTGTATTTTTTCTACTGAAGCCAGTTGGAATTCCCGCGGTAACCCAGTCATATCGGCGCTGGTATCCCACAGCTTGCTTGCTGTATTAATATCATAGGAAGCTGGATCTGATTGTACAGCGATTTTACGCGTGAAATACTTACCGGTAACACCTGCTATTTCTGTAGACGATGCTAGATAGGTAGGGGTTTCAGCACCCTCCTCAGGGCTGATCGCAAAGAGATGGAGAAAGGGCACAAACATACGGGCAAGCACCCCGTTATTTTTACCGATATTTGTAGCTACAAGACCAGGATGTAAAGCATTGGCTGATACGGGGATTCCTTCCAGCCTACGCGCCAGCTCGTATGTGAATAACACATTAGCGAGTTTTGCCTGCCCGTAAGCTTTCCAGCTAAAATATCCTTTCTCGCCTTGAAGATTGTTAAAATCAATCCTAGCCCCGCGGTGAGAATCGGAGGCGACGTTAACAATTCGAGAGGGTGCACTGTCTATCAAGATGTCAAGTAGAGATAAAGACAATAAGAAATAGTTCAGGTGGTCGAGGGCAAAAGTCATTTCGATGCCATCAGTGCTTAGCTGACGCCATAGGAAAAAACCGCCAGCATCGTTCACCAGTACATCCAGGCGAGTATAACGGCGTTTGTATTGCTCAACAAGCTTGTGGATCTCAGCCTGAGATGATAGGTCAGCTACGATAAATTCAACTGCAAGATTACCAGAAGCATGTCGGATCTTGGCGATAGTTGATTCACACCGTTCTAGGTTTCGACCAACGATAATCACTTTTGCGCCTTTTTTCGCTAAGGCCTGGGCGATCACTTCACCGATGCCTGAAGTTGAGCCCGTTACCAGACATATTTTCCCCTGCATTGAGAGGTTATTTACATCCATAATATCGATTATCTCCTTTTTTGTATCGGAGCTTATACGAGTGATTCTAACACTAAGGTCTCGTTGTTTAGGATATTAAGTGTCTGAAATCTAACCACTTATTAATAAATGATCGCACTGCAATAACTGCACGTAACCGTTCAGTTGGATAATCACTCGAGTTGACAAGTGTCAAAGAGTGTGATTTTTGATGAGAAAAAGCAGTTGAAAAACTGCCGGATTAAGCGTAAACTAGACCT
>CAZPWU010000501.1:0-2503 GCA_964590325.1 uncultured Anaerolineaceae bacterium
CCTGGTCTACCCCTTGGTATCTTTCGATATTTCGGGGCAGCGGCCTTTGTCTCGTGCAGACGCCTCACCTAACGAGGGCTTTAAGTTGTCACGCCTATTTTAAGCCGATTTTCGAGAGTGTCAATAACCAATTTCGATGAATGTCTCCGTCAGGCCTTAAAAATTTGCGGTTGCGATAATCGGATATATGATGTATGATTGGTAATATAGGCTCGGGTGTTCAGCTCATTCATTTCATATAGAAGAAAGACAAAAAGGAGTTCCATCATGGCTTACAGCTATAAAAATTCGCGTGGCGTCACTTACTTTTTGCATGCCACAACCCGTACCCTCAAGAGCGGCAAACAGACGCACCTCTACTTTTTTGCAAAAACCGTGAAAGCCGGTGCACTCAATGCCATTCCTCAAGGTTTTGTAGTCACTGAAAGCAAGGCCGGGCTTCCCGTTCTCAAACGTAAATAACCCAACCCTCTGCAATATCTAAGCAAAAATGAGAGCAGGAGCAGGCGTACAACGCCTGCTCCTGCTCTCACTTTCGTCTTACTCCTCGGGGTTATGCCTCCGCTCGCAAGCGGTACCCCACGCCCGGCTCGGTGAGGATAAAGTGAGGGCGTGTGGGATCGGGCTCAATCTTACGGCGCAGGTTGCTCATATTCACCCGCAGCAAATGCGTCTCCGCTTCATAGGCAGTCCCCCACACCAGGCGCAGCAGCTGGTGGTGGGTCATCACCTTCCCGGCGTGCTGCACCAATACCCTCAGCAGGTCATACTCGGTGGGGGTTAGAGAAACCTCCTGTCCTGCCAGGCTGACCTGCCGCCGGGCCAGGTCTACCTTTAAACCATCAGTTTCAAACACCGGCTCGGAGGTCGTCTGCATAGACCGCCGTAGGGCCACCCGCATGCGCGCCATTAGCTCCTTGGTGCCGAAGGGCTTGGTCAGGTAATCGTCTGCGCCGGCGTCCAGCGCAGCCACCTTGTCATTTTCCTGTTCCCGCACGGAGAGGATGATGATTGGGATCGCAGTCCATTCGCGCAGCCGGCGGGTGACCTCCAGCCCATCCATATCGGGCAGGCCAAGGTCGAGTATGATGATGTCGGGCCTATCGTCAGTGACTGCTCTTAAGGCCTCTCCTCCGCTGGAGGCTTCCGTGACGATGCACCCGTGCGCATTAAGCGTGGCCCGCAGGTAGCGCCGGATCGCCTGCTCATCATCTACTACCAAGACCCGCACTCCAATTTCTTCGTCCATAGTTCACTCTTTATCAAACTGATCCTGCCTGACACCGTTTAGCGGCAGTGCCATGGTGATGATCGTCCCACCGCCTTTGCGGTTCTCTGCGCCGATGAACCCGCCGTGTGCTTCAACGATGCCCTTGCAGATAGACAGACCCAGCCCAGTGCCAATGACATTCTCCGGCCTCTGCACCCGGTAGAACTTATCGAACACGCGCGACAGGTCCTCGGTTGGGATGCCGATGCCCCTGTCAGCGATCTGGACTTCCACATAGGCGCCGGCTATACGGGCGTGTGCCTCGATGAGTGACCCTTCCGGCGAGTACTTGAGCGCATTGTCGAACACATTCACCAGCACCTGCACGATCAAAACGAAGTCCATCGGGATGAGCGGGATGTCGGTCGGCACGTCCACCGTGATCGGGCGGTCGCCCAACTGCTCGCTCAGTTGTTCAAGGGCTGTGCCGATGGCATCCTGGATGTCGCCCGGCTCACGCACCACTTTCATCGCTCCTGCTTCAATACGGGTCATATTCAGCAGGTTGCCCACCAGGCGGTTTAACCGGTCAGCCTCCTGGTAGGCTGTATCGACCAGGCTGCGCCGTACCTCATCATCCACAGCAACGCCTTCTTCCTTAAGGCTGCTCAGTGCACCGGTGATCGATACGAGCGGTGTACGCAGATCGTGCGATATGGAGTTGAGCAGGGCAGTCTGCAGCTTTTCGGTGGCCTCCATAAGCAGAGCCCGGCGCGCCTGGTCAGCCAGTTGGGCGCGCTCGATCGCCAGCGCAGCCTGGCCCGCCAGCGCGCCCAGCAGCCGCGCTTGCTCTGGCGTCAGCCGGCTTTTGGGATCTTGAGGTTTTACCCCCAGTATCCCGACCACGCCACGTGGTGTTTTGAGGGGCAGGAAATGAATATCGATCGCCGGCAGTGTATCCGTACCTCTGCCAGCCGGCTGGCCATGCTGAAAAGCCCACATCGCCACGGCAAATTCGTTCTCGCCTGGGGTATATTCGGGGCCGCTGCTGTGAGAGATCAGCCGGCCTTCAGTCTCTGGGTCCGGCAATAATACCACCACCTCCCGCCCAAAGGTCTGGCTGATATTCGTGATAATGGCCTGAATGATCGTTTCCATACGGTCGGCTACGGCCAGGTCCCGGCTGAGGGCGTACAAAGTCGCCATGTCAATCTCCCGGCGCTGGACCAGCTCCACCTGTTCTCGAACGCGTGTCGTTAACTGACTGATGAACACAACGACCACCAGCATCCC